>JABDBN010000009.1:0-39151 GCA_013288625.1 Alphaproteobacteria bacterium
AAAAAGAGATCCAAAACAATAAAGCTCAAACCGCCTAAGAAATACTTACAAACTCTTACTTGATAATAACCATGATATTGCTGTATTTTCAGAGGCAGCGTCTTTTCAATGATTTATAATGTTTGAATTTTTAATCAATACTCTCAGGCTAATTAAGCTTGCGGCCATTTGCGTTTATTTTGGCATCCCTTATCGTTTTCTCAAACTGGCGTTTGTGAGGCATTTTTCCACTTCTAAAAACAGTAAAATCAATACTGAAAGACGGCTTAGCCAAGCTATCGTTCGGGCTTTACAGTATTCGGGCCCCAGCTTTATTAAGCTCGGCCAGATATTATCTACTCGACCTGACTTAACCGGAGATATCTTTTCGGAAGAACTTTCCAAGCTACAGGATAGGCTACCGCCATTTTCTTTTAACGAAGTGAAAAAGAGTATAGAAACCGAACTGCAGGGCACTCTGAAGCAGAATTTTAAGGAGATATCTCCTGCACCTATTGCAGCTGCTTCCATCGCTCAGGTGCATAAAGCAGTCACCCTGGAAGGTGATGTAGTTGCGATAAAGGTTTTGCGCCCAAATATCGAACGTAAATTTGCCAAAGATCTGAAATTGTTCACATTTATCGCAGATATTATCTCAGTGTTTTTCCGTAGTACATCAAGGCTAAAGCCGCAGGAAGTTATAAAAACTCTGGCTGACACCATAAAATTTGAACTGGACTTGCGCTTTGAAGGAGCATCAGCCGATACAATCCGGGAGAATTGCAAGGATGATAGCAACATCCGCATTCCCAAGATCTTCTGGCAATACACAGGCAAACGGGTGCTGACTATGGAGTGGGTGGACGGCATAGCCATACATGATCGGGACAAGCTGATCGAAGCCGGACATGACCTGCATGAAATTGCCAAAAGGCTGGCGGTAACTTTCTTCAATCAAGCCTACCGCGACGGTTTTTTTCACGCCGATCTCCATCCTGGCAACATCTTTGTCGACGCTGATGGCAACATCGCCCTGGTTGATTTTGGCATTATTGGAATTCTCGATCACTCTGACCGCCTCTATATTGCTGAGATCCTCTATGGTTTTATTACTAGGGATTATCAGCGGGTGTCAGATATTCATTTCTCCGCGGGCTATGTGCCTTTAACTCAGGATAGAATATTGTTCGCACTTGCGCTTCGGAGCATAGGTGAGCCCATAGTCGGCTTGCCGGTGCACCGCATTTCAATTGGGCGCCTGCTTAAACAGTTATTTGAAGTCTCCAAAACTTTTGAGATGGAAACTCAGACCCAGCTGCTTTTGCTACAGAAAACCATGGTGACTATCGAGGGTGTCGGCATGAGCATCTACCCGGAAGTCAATATGTGGAAGCTTGCAGAACCCTGGATTAAGGAGTGGGCGGGTGATAACTTTGGCATTAAGGGCAAGTTCAAAAATTTCAGCGAGAAGATTAAACTTACCGCCAAGGAATTACCGCATGCCTTTGTGCGCATTGATAATATTATCGCGAGGATGGAGACGGCTTTAACCAACAATAAACTTAGGGTAGATGCAGAAACCCGCAATATAGTAGCAAGTACAAAGTCCACCCCTCTTCGCTTTCTTGCGTTTGGTATTGGTGTAGGAGCCATAGCCGCTTTGTTCATTTTACGCTGGGTGCTATAGATATTTAAAATTTAATATATTAACATTTGCGTACTTGCTTTTTTAGTGTGACACTTAAAAACTCAGAATCGAGAAGTCTGCCCACTACTCGTCATTGCGAGCCCCACTTGGGGCGCGGCAACCCAGTCTTAACGTTTACACAATATTCACATAATTCACTCCAGCCTCGCAACTGGGTCGCCACGGAGCAAAGCTCCTCGCGATGACGGAAATTTGGCGCATTTCAGAGTAAATTGCGGAGGCACAGCAACTGTACCTTGTCGATTTTTCCATCCTAACTATAATCTCTAATTAACATCCCCATATGACTCAATCTATCTGCACTGTAGCCAGGCAGTGGCTGGGCACGCCGTTTCATCGCCATGGCCGCTCTAAACAAATTGGTTGCGACTGCCTCGGCCTGATTATAGGCGTAGCGGCCGAACTCGACTTAAAAACCCGTTACGGCCAACCCCTAGTTGATCTCGACCGCAACAACTATCATTTAATCCATGATGGCACTATTTTACTGCAAGAACTCAACAATCACTTAACTGCGTGTCAGCAGCCAGGTATAGGACAACTCGCCCTCCTCAGCTTTGATAACAACCCTCAGCATCTGGCAATCATCGTTGACTACCCGCATGCAGGAGAGCTCGCGATTATCCATGCTCATATGAGTGCAAGAAAAGTGGTGGAACACAGGCTTGACCTTGAGCTGCGCAAAACCTTGATTAGTACTTATGAATTTGGCTAAATTAACCTTTAATTAATATCTAAATGGTAACCTTAAAATATCAACGAATTAGGGAACGATATGAAAGGTTCACCATCATGGCTATTAGAAAATGTTTTTAGAGATGAGGCGGTAACCGAGATTTTAGCATATCATAAAGATAAAACTCCAGAAGCAGCTTCGGCTCCTCTTAGCGAGGATGACTTGCATGCAGTAACCATGTATATACGTGGTGTATTGGAAACTAAGCTCGGAATTAAGATTAGCTATCATGAATTTCAATCAAATGTCACAGAAACACTTCGTGAAATAGATAAAATAGTAAGTGCTAATATTAAGATTGAGTATGATCAATCTGCGGAGAAAGATAAACTTGACTATCAGAGTGTACTTGTTAAAACACAGGGTGCTTTATCAAACCCTGAAGTTGTGCCTTTAGTTGCTGAGCATCTATCCAATGTCTCTAAAGAAGCCGAATATATGATTAAGAAGCAGCTTAAGGAGCAATTGGCAGAAAAGCGCAGAAAGTTTGTAGAAAAGCATAAAGATTCCGTAGATGCTATTTCAAAATTACATAGAGACAGATTACCTGATGATAGATCAGCATTTACAAGCTTGGGCGAAGATAGCAAGACACAAGGTGTCTCAACAGGCTATTTAGCAACACGCCCCTCAAAGCCAGGAGACATAAATACCGAAACTTTTATGGTTAAAAAAGCATCCAAAGTCCCTAATATTAGACAATACACTTTTGCAGAAAGAGTGGAGAAATGTAAAGAGATTTTTGAACAACTGAGTCCAGATTATAAAAATGGGGAAATAGCCGCTGCCATAACAGCATCTGGCGTGACTGGCTATGAGACTGATCCAATAATAGCTTTAACTGATGCTATCAAATTAAAAGGAAATATTCAGAGTGATGATCAATTTGAAACACTTGGAATTGCTGCAGTAGAATCATTCATGACTGATGTTACCAGTCGTCTACCATCAGAGAAGACGAGAATAAAGAAATTCAACCCGCTAGAAATCTACAGTAGAGAAATTAAGAAAGGCAAATTTGACCCAGCAGGTAAAGATACTGTTAACAGAGATCGGAATAATACGACAACCTTTTTTTATGAATATTTGATGGCACTATTTTATGAAAGAATTCTTTATAACCGCACACCTACTTTAGCCGTAGTTGTAAATCCTGATCCTCAAGAAGCACTTTTTCGCTCAAAATTTCTTCCTGAATTTAAAACCGTAGCAGAATATACTGAAGATACTGATCCTTCAAAAGTGTCATTTGGCGATACAACGTTAACAGGTGTGAAAGGAGCTGCAAAACTGATAGCTGCTTTATTAGCTGGCGGCGAACAAGATAGACATGCTGGCAATATTGGGGTTATGACCGAGGAAGAGCTAGGAGTCAAAAAAAGTGTTTTTGCTAAAATTGATCATGGCTGGTCAACTACAATGTTATTTACTAATGGTGAAGATATGTGGACCAATTTTAATGTTGGTTGCAAGAAATATGAATATAAAGGAAACATAAGTATTAATATAAAAGAATTCCGGGAAGCTTTTGATCAAATTCTCATGCTCAAGAAAGAATATATCGCTGATCTTATAAAATCGCGTCTATACGAATTAAAGCAAATGGGATTTGATCCGCGAGGCTTATCATTTCCGGAGTTTACTGATAATTTAGACTACAACTCGAAATCTAAAAGCTATTATATTGTTAAAGCGACTGGTTTGGATGCTGCCTATACTGAATTAGAAGGCCACATTTTAGCAAGGTTTAAGGCTCATCGGGTAGCCTTAAAAGAATTTAGAGACCTTGTTGAACTCATAGAAATAACAAAGAAGAATGGCCAAGAGCCTACAACAGGATGGAGCGATGGAGAATGGCTTGTTAAAATGGATGGGAAACATCCGATTGTATATGCAGCTGAAAATAATTGCACAGTTGGTGGCATGCCACCGATTGAATATGCTCTAAAAAACAACATTAAGATTGATAAGAAAAGTCCAATATTTTACGCAGCCAAAGAAGGTATAAGGATAAAGGGGCAGGATCCGATATTATACGCATACCAAAGCAACATTGAAATTGATGGTTCAAATGTAGCAGATGCATATGAGTTCGCAGCCAGAAATGGATTTAAAGTTGATTACCAAGACGCCATTTTATATTTAAAAAGCAAGAATAGGAAAATTGATGGATTAGATCCAATAGAGTATGCGATTAAAAATGGCATTAAAGTTGATTACCAAGATGCTATTTTATATTTAAGAAAACAAAATAGGAAAATTGATGGATTAGATCCAATACTCTATGCAGTTAACAATGGCATTAAAGTTGACGGCAAAGACCCTATTATATATCTAAAAATCCATAACGAAAAAATTGGTACATTAGATCCAGTAGATTATGCAATTAAAAATGGTATTAAAATCAACGATAGTGACTTGATCAAATATCGCGAAGATATTGGTTTGGAAATTGAAGGATTAGACATAATAGAATATGCGATGACAAAAGGTTTAAAAATTAACGATACTGACCCAATTATATATGCAATCAAGAATAGCTTAAACATTTTACAAACCGAGGAGAGTTATGACTATGATGACATGAGCACTCAAACAAGTTATACTCGCAAAGATCCAATAGAATTTGTTCTAGAGCAGATTGGAAAGGGTATAAAAATTAAAATTAATGATCTGGACCCAATTTTAGCTCTGCACGACATACATACGTATTACGGTAAAACCATGATAGAATATGCCGTTGTAAATGATATAGAAATTAATGGCGAGAGTGCACTTCCATATGCTATGAAAAAAGGCGTTACAATTAATGGCAAAGATCCAACTTTGTATGCTTATGGAGGGTCTGTGAAAATTGGAGATTTCTCAGCAATAGAATATGCCGTATTAAACAACATTAAAATTAGTGGGTTAGAGCCAATTATATATGCAATATGCTATGGAGTAACCATTAATAAGCAAGATCCGACTTTATATGCCGTTGATAAGGGTATGAGAATAGGGAACCTCTCACCAATAGAGTATGCCATTGAAAATGCTGCAAAATATAATATAAAAATTAATGGCCAAGATCCAAAAGATTATGCTGCAGATCTGGTAAAACCTGTAGCCATACATTATGTAGACTCACCAAAAGCTTCTTCTCATGCTGAGCGGGTAGCAAAAACTACTCCGGTTAAAGAGTCACCAAAGGCAGCTTCTCATGCTTCGCATACAGAGCACGTGACTAAGTCATCACCAGTTAAAGGCTCACCAAAGGCAGCTTCTCATACTGAACAAGTTACACAAGCCACTCCGGTCAAAGGCAAAGGGCAAGAGCATTAAACCCGGCTAAGCAAAGAGGGCCAATGTTCTGGGATAGTTACTGTGATTAGTTTGTTTGCTAAATGGAACTACCGTAAGGGTACCAATTGTTTCTTGTATTTTATCCATAGCAACCCAAGCTCTTTCATAGGGATAAACACGATTTAATGCGTAAGCTACATCTTCTTGCCCAGTCACCTTTTGACCAAGTAGTCTGGCATCAAGGTTAGGCCTAAGTGAAAACACCTGTTTTCCTGGATCCAAGCATTCAACATAGCCATTTGGATTTGCTACCTCATTATGAGCTCTATTTAAAGTTGTTGTGAACTCATTAAAGTGGCGGGCTTTAGGATTAGCCACCACCCCATAGGTTGCCTCAGATTGCGCAAAAGGATAAAATGGAACCAAAGGCTGGTCGGTGTAATCAGGAACCCGAATTACAGGCAAATCCTCATTAGCTCGCGCTACATGTTGAGGTAAGTGTTTAGTTTCAGCCTGAGGAGCTACTGGTTTTTGTTTCTTAACCCTCCTATTGCTTTGCTGTGGTAAGGCATATTGATGGGATTCAGGAGCTTCCTCACCCTCACGTCTCTCCTTACCTTTTAGTCGTTTCCTAGCAGCTGGCTGGGTTGGCGCATGTGCTGGCTTCTGAGCTCGCCCTTTAAATGTGCTATTATAGAAAGGATCTCTAGCATCACTGATAATATTGACTTTTTGTAACAAACCCATTCCTAAGTCTATTGCTAACCGACCTAAACACCATCCCGCTTCACACATCAGTAAGCGGGTTACAAAATGTGCTGGTGTTAAAACCGAGTAGCTATATGACGATTCATATTCTAGGTGTGTAAATCTACATACTTCAACATTGTGACGGATGGTGAAAGCATTTGCTAAGGACTTAAATTCTTGTGGATCACTTGAAGTGAAATAGACCGAGGATAAAAACAGTCCGGTTAAATCTAGAAGCAAAGTGCTGCTGATGTTCTTAAGTGAGCTTAAGCAACAATTAAGCAAAGAGTTCTTAAAAATAAATTCTTTAGTAGTGGATATTAAATCTATTTCTCTTATTTTATTTGACCACTTATTGCTTAATACATAAGGAGATAGACTGGTTAATAATGACACTATGACTAATTCAGTAGAAATATAGCCCATATAAGACATTATAGCGAATGGTGCTAATGCGGTAAATGCAGTTAAAATGAATTTTGTAGATTTCCTATAGTTAGATAAAGCGATCTTATGCTGTAAGCTAATTGATAAGATATGAAGCATCCGATAGCACGCAGATAGAACCATTAGATGCTGGAATTTATCAAAGACACTCATTACATTATAAGCCGAAGCCATACGCTTGTTTATAGCGTGATCTATTGCTTTAGTATAATCTGATTGAGTAGCTGAATTTGTTTCCGCAGCAGACAACATATCAAGGAATTCGTTATTTCCTATTACTGGCAGCCAGTGGTTGCTATTTATTTTATCCCTCAAATAACCAACCAGATCATCGCTCGGCGAACTGATTATCGTAGGCTCAAGTAGATAACCAAAAATATTATTACTCGGTGTAAATATCGGTGTACAGGTTTTCATGATTCGACCTTAATTATATAATTAATTTACCGGCAATTATAATAAAAATTAATAGATTAGTCAAGAAATCCTTATGTCTCTTGCTTAGGTCGCCCTGCCGAAACTCGCAACTGCATCACTGTACCGAGCATGATTAGTTTCTTTTGCAAAAGGCACAACTGAAGGAATGTCCATTTCTTCAACTAGCCAAGCTCTTTCATATCCGTATAGACGCTTTAATACGTTAACCACTGCTGATTGCCCTGTGGCTTTTTGCCCAAGAAGTCTGGTATCCAATTTTGGCCGCCTAATTGCATATACTTGTGTAGCAGTATCTAAACATTCAATAGCTCCATCTGCATTTGCAACACTGTTGGCAGCATTTTGTAATAACCTGGAGAAAAGGTCGAACTGTCGGCACTTTGTATTTGCTACCACCCCATAGGTTGGTACAGATTGTGGTGCCGGATAAAAAGGTACCAAAGGCTGGAAAGGATAGTCTGGAACCTGGATAATCGGCAAATCTCTATTCACTGCAGTCGCTACTCCAGGTAAAGCCTCATCATCAGGCTGTTGTGCTGGCTCAAACTTTTTACCCTTTGCTTTCCGAATCTTAGGATTAGCCGGGGTATATTCAGAATATGAAACAGGTGCAACTGGTCTTTTCTTGTTTGGCTGTATACTTTCTTTAGGAGCTAAAGCCTGCAAACTCACGCTACTCTTCCTGAAAGTTTGATTGTAGAAAAGATCTCTGGCATCAGGGATAATATTGAGTTTATTCAATAAGCCTATCCCTAAATCTATAGCCAATCTACCCAGACACCAGCTGGCTTGTAAGAAAAACATCTGGGTTAACCAATGAGTATGAGTTAATACTGATAGGCCATATAGCTGATTTGAGTTTGATGAAAGTCTACATATTTGAATATCATGACGTATGACATAAGCTTCATCAACAACGACCGAGAACCTGGGATCCTTAAAGTAATAACTAAAGAAAGAAAAAAGCAACCCAAACCCAACTCCCACTAGCAAAGTACTGGTTACGTTCCTGATTGAACTTAGGCAATTATTCAGAAGAGCGTTTTTAAAAACAAATTCTTTGGTAGTTGAAACTAAATCGATTTCTCTGATTCTATTTGACCAATTGTTGCTCAATATATAAGGGGATACGCTGACTAGTAATGACATCATTCCCAACTCAATTGAATTGAAACCTAGGAACGCCATCACGTAAATTGGCAAAATTGATACAATTCCTGTGTATATGAACTTAGCATTCTTATTGAGACGGGATAACGCAATTCTGTGCTGCAAACTTAGCGATATGATCTGAAGCATCCGGTAACAGGTAGACATAACAACAGCATGCAGCGATTTATCGTAGGTACTCAAAAATGAAAAGTCATTTATGCTATTAATATTTTGAGTATGTGTAAAATACATATAAGGATTTACGAGCACCTCAGGATTCAATAGTATTAGATCGCCTATTATGCTGGGTGTATCCAGCTGGAGCATATGGTTGCTATTGATATTTTGCTCTAAACAACCAAGCAACTTACCCCTTTTAATTGCAATTATTGTGGGCCCAAATATAAGATCATAAAATGTCTGGTTGGGGGGAGTAAATATTGTCGTACATGTTCTCATAATGTAAGCCCATCTCAAATTTAAACAATAACTAAAACGCCAATATTAGCAAATAATCGTGGAAATTAATAGTTAAATTCATATTTTAAGCATCTTCATCGACAATATTATTAACTGCATCGATTTCAGTTGGCTTGCCCATGAGCTTTAAATAAATCTGTTTTGCTATGGGAGCCGCTGATTTTGACCCGCCTTCCCCATGCTCAACCACCACTGTCACCACATACTGCGGGTCATGCGTGGGGGCATAACTGGTAAACAGAGCGTGGTGCTTAAACTTTCGCCCTTTATCCTTTAGCTTCATATCTGCAACCTGTGCGGTACCGGTTTTGCCAGCCACAGTAAAGTCTCCGATCGACATCTGGTGCCGGAAAACTACACCGCCGGGTTGATTGGCACACCGATACATACCTTCTCTAATGATATCCAGCTGCTCCTTGCTTACACCATTGAGTTCAGAGGGATGAACCTCTTCATGGTTGTGCAACAGAGTTGGGTAAATCAGCTTTCCTGTAGCAATGCGCGCGGTAGAAATAGCCAGCTGAATCGGAGTGACAAGCACGTAGCCCTGCCCGATTGAGGCATTGATAGTGTCACCCGGATACCAATTCTCCTTGTAACGCTCTTTCTTCCAAGCAGTATCCGGGATCAGACCTTTATGCTCATCAAGCAACTCGATGCCGGTTTTGTGGTCATAACCCAGTATTCTCGCTGCCTGTGCAATTTTGTTAATACCTACACTTTGACTGATCGTATAAAAATAGGGATTACAGGATTGAGCGATTGCATCCTTCATGCCTAAATAACCATGACCGTTTGCGTTCCAGCAACGAAAACTCCGGGTGCCGGAACTATAAGAACCCGTGCATAAAACTTTCTTTTCAGGATCAATACCATTGATCAGCCCGGATAATGCTGTAACCAGCTTGAAGGTAGAGCCTGGGGGGTAAGGACTAGAAACTGCGTTATTGATCAGTGGGTTACCGGAATTGCTAGTGATCTCATCCCAGTATTCCTGTGTAACACCATCGGCAAACTGATTGGGATCAAATGAAGGTGTGGAGTGGAGAGCAAGCACTGAACCGGTTTTTGCGTTGAGCACAATAACTGCGGCGTCGGCCGCGCGTTTACTTAGTATTGCGTGGACAAACTCCTGCAAGCTGGAGTCGATAGTAAGCTGCAACTGTTCGCCCTGCACAGCATCCTGCCGGGAAATTTCCCGCACAAACTGGCCATGCACATCCACTTCTACTTTTTTATAGCCGGGCGTACCACGAAGCTGCTGATCAAATACTCTTTCCAGCCCGCTCTTTCCAATTCTCAAATCCCCAAACTTCGGAAGATCCAGGCTTTCCATTTCTTTTTCATTGGGGCTGCCAATATATCCGAGGATATGGGCAAAGGCTTCTCCATTATTATAAGTGCGGGAAATACCTTCAATCACTTCTACCGGTTCAATGAGGTGATTGTTCTCAGAGACTTTTGCCATATCCTGCCAGGAGATATTCTCCTCAAGCACCAGGGGTTCATTCCGGGTACGCTTAAGCAATCTGCGCCGCAGGATTTCATCGGAGATATATAAAGAATGGCCGAGGATCTTCTCCACTTCGGGAATAATTTCCTTTGCCTCTCTGGTGTACAAGGGATTAATAGTCAGACGGAAATGAGTTGATGTAGCTGAAATCTCATTATTATCCTTATCAACTACACGACCGCGGGGTGCTGGTAAAATAATAAGCTTGATGCGGTTTTTATCGGAAAGAGTACTATAACGATCTGACTTCATGATTTGCAGGTAATAATATCTGCCTAATACCGTAGATATCAAAGCAAGTTTAATGCCGCCCAGCACAACTGACCTGCGGCTAAATAGCTTTAATTTCTTTATTTCATCGCGCATCAGTAGCGAAACCAGTTTATTTTCTTAAGGTAAACTAGATGAAGCAATGGATACAAGAGGATACTTGCCAAATACTCTACAAACAAGTCATGGGTAAAATAATTACCCTGCATATAGACGCTAAGGGCAATTGCATTTAGGCAATAGACAATAGCCAGGGAAAGTGCAAGTACAATCCAGACAACGTTAAAGCGCTGCTGCAACAGTCCACGCGTATTGGCGATGGCACAAAGAGAAATAAGCACATAGCTGAAGGAACTGATGCCAATAAGGAATGAACCAAGGAAGTCTTCGATTAGACCAAATACAATAAGTATCAATTGATTAGGCCTGGTTTCTTTAAATATGGAGAAAAAGAAAATGGTCATCAGTATAAATGCAGGCTTAATTATTACAATTTTATATAGCCCCACCGGCAAGTGCGCCATAAGTATGAATAGAAGAAGTAACAAATAAACCTTATTTTTAATGAAGATTTGCTTAAGCCAGTTCATACAGTCACCATATTATTTTGCAATCATGTTATGCTAAATTTTTTCAGGAAGCTAGTTGATTCAAAAAAGCATTCCCATTGAGGTACTGTACATCATTTTACGCAGCTTACTTCTGAACATATCGATGACCGATTGCTCACTTTGGAAAAACTCATATTCCGGAAACTCTTCTAGATCTTTTGCATCAAGCTTCTGCAACTTGTGAAAAAAACCTTTTTCTAAATCAGAAACTTTCAGTTCGTGATTGTGAATCCAATCCGGGCTAGGTCCACGAGGATCAATGTTGTACCAAAACAGACCTTCCAGGATGCCTTCGTTATCCGGTTGCGCAAACAGGCTCTCGGTGAACTGTATTGTGCCCAAAATTGCATTGTACTGAAACTTAGGATCCACTATGCCATTTGAGCCATTGGGAAGCCCTTTATCCTTGCTGTATGCCCCAAGGGATTTAGCCGGGTCGTCACTTGTATGGTCTATTGCGGTAAAGCCAACCTCATTAAAAACTATTGGTTTCATTTTGGGTCTCCAGCTTGACATTTTCCCATCGGGATTTTGATGGGGCTTTTTCCACCATGCCTCAATATTTTTAATAGCAATTTCCGGCTTTGGTAACAAATCCTGATCAGCTACAGCAGAATTATTATCCTCATGATTGTTCCAGCCTTGAGCAACTGCCTCCGGGGATATATCCTTGTCGGCAGGAGTATTCACAGTTATGGGAAAGTAAGCATTGATACCCACAAAATCGATATTTTTATCAGCCCAAAGCGCGTCCAAATTATACCAGTCATCATTTGTACGATGATACTCTGACCAGTTTGCAGCATAAGAAATCTTGACCTTAGAGCCGACTTCATTCCTAACCATTGCCGCCAGTTTAATGAGTTGATTGACTGCCACATACTCATTCTGATCGTTTTTATAATCTGTCAGCAACTTCATATCTGAGGCGATAATAATCGCACTGATGTTTTCGCTAAGCCGCTTACCTTTGTATTCGAGCGCCGCATAATGCATAATGAACTTTTCATAATCATCAAAGAAAGCCTTGATATCATCCTCATTCTGAAAAGTCATAGTCTGTTGCAAATGCCTGTCAGTATCTTTAATCAAAATGTTGGGATAAAGCGTAACTGCTATCCCCCTCTTATTGAGAAGAAGGCAAAGGTCAATAATAGACTGATCAGTTGGGGTGCCACTGGAGTTTGGCTTAGCTTTAGTACCAGGGCTGGTTACTTCAGCTGTTGTGCGGGTATAATCTCCAACCTGCCAATCAGGGCCAGTTTTGCTTTCAACCATTGGCGCCAAATGAGCTTCGGCAATATTAGTTGAACCTGCATACCAACTGACTATTAAGCTGATTTTAGTTAAGTTCGGATAGCTATCTTGCAAATTGTTTACAAGATCGACGATATTTGGAGTGCTTTTATCAGTGCGAGAGGCATTTAAAGGGACACCTCTATTATCCTTTATAAGTTTGGTTTCATATGTGTACTCACCTATTCCCGGACCCAATACAATTGCATGAATGGCATTCGACACCACCTTTACGGTCTCTGTACGCTGCCCTGTTTCCAGCATTATTGCAGTCACAACAAGCATAAACAGTGCACTAGCCAGCAAACTGAGGATGCGTCTAGCTTTTCTCGTAACATGATATGATCTAATTTTATTGAGCATTCGAGACTATAATAAAACCTAGTTATCATTTATTATATTAGTATCATCGATAAATGCATTTGAATAGAGTTTTGTCCTCTAGTACTTTTAGATTTGCTTAGATTTCTTAGTGTTATCTGATTTTGCATTATAACTTAATCTTATTTGGAAAGTAAATTATTTGCAATTCTGATTTATGCATATAGCTTTCACATACGGGATCTCCCGTGGGTTAAATACCCTATTCCGATAGTTTGATGTTCAAAGGTATATATGGCTAGTATACAAGCATTTAATTACATAATACTAAACCAGGGAAACATTGAGATCATCCAGACAAACGCAGGGGATTTACCTACTTTAGTATTTGACGACAAATATAAATCCTCACTTGTGAGTCACAAGAAAAACGAAGTCCTTTATCTTGAGTCTAGTGACCCGGATATAAGCATGCGATTTAATCTTAATAATCTGCAAACTTGCTATCTTACGATAATGACTGGCTCCATTGAGGCCAGAGCTCTGGCAAAAAGGAAGAATAAAAACTATATTAAACTAGGCGCCATTGTGCTTCATTTAAAAAGGGATGAGATAGGCAGTCTGTATATGAGAGTGACTGCCGGCATCATTATAGCTGATGATTCGATTAAGGTTATACCACACAAATCCAAAGGTTATGAAGCCTTTTTTCAAGGGGCATTACAACATCAGGATACGGTGTTAATTGTCGAAACTGGGGCTATTATCTGCCATATTATATAACCCATTACTCTTGAAAAACTATTTTTCCTAATATAGAGTACTAAATCTATTACGATAGGATATTAAAGTGCTTATAACGTTAACCGAAGCTAATATCAGTTTAAATCTAGGCGTTCTGGATATAATGAAAACAATGGGGGAATTCGATGATCCTCATTCTCGCGAACTTTCCTATGATAAAAAACACTCTAAAATGGTTAAGGTTTATAGGGAGGGTTCTACCCTTTTTATAGAGGCAGAAAAATCAGATATTCATTTCAAACTTGATATTGATAGTCTGCAATATTCCAACATAAAGGTAAAGATTGGTAGCATTGAGTCTACAGCTCTCGCTACTGTTAAAGAAAGTTATGCAATCAAAGTAGGGGCGATCCAACTCACCATTAAAAAAGAAGAAGTGGGTGATCTTTATATGCGGGTTAAGGCCGGTATCATTGTTGCCACCCCTAGCCTGATTAAAGTCACGCCTTATAATGAATCCGGCTTTGAAGCTCATTACAAGGGTTTGCTCAAAGGGCAAAAAACTGAGCTTTTAGTCGATGCCGGCGCAATTCTTTGCAATATTTTATAATTTAAAATAAGTAATATATTTTCAGTAGCGGGTAGATAAGTACTTTGTTAAGATAAGAGAATAAAAGCTCAACACTTTCAAAGCATTATTGAATGCTATTGCAAATATGGGAGCTTGCGATACAATTTCTTAACATTCAAAGGAGATGCTAATGTGCTTTTAACATTAATAAAAGCTGATGTTAGTCTTAGCAATGTGGTTTTAAATGAAACAAAATCGCGAGTCGCTCCATATAATCCTCAGACTCCCTCTCCTTCTCATGAAGATACTACTGAGGAGCCAGTGAAAGTTTATAAAAGAGAATCTACTCTTTTTGTTGAAGCTGAAAGAGCAAGCATTAATTTTAAGCTCAATATCGATAGCCTGCAGCATCCCAACATTGAAGTTAAAATTGGCAAAGCAGACCCACCTGAGTTTACCTCTATGGATACTATATTGAAGAATATAGGAACAATACAGCTTGTAGTCAAAAAAGAAGAGGTAGGCGATCTTTATTTGCGCGTTAACGCAGGCGCTCTTATAATAATCCCCCGCAAATCTAAGATTATTCCTGTTGGTGAACATGGGTATGAGTCCCATTACAAAGGCGAGCTTGCAGGTCAAAAAACCAGTGTTTTTGTTAATACCGGCACCATTGTCTGCATGATTTTGTGAATTATTAAAGCCATCAAATAATCTGCAGAAGGATCTATTTTAGTTATAAGAAACTTCTTTATATGCTATGATTCCTTCATGGAATAAGGAGATCGCGATATGCTTTTAACCTTAACAGAAGCCAATATCAGCCTTAGTAAAGGGGCTCTTGATATAATAAGATCTAAGGCTATACCTTATGAGCCTCATCTTCCTTCTCTGTCCTATGGATATAACGACGAAATAATGGTTAAGTTTTACAAGAAAGGATCCATGCTTTTTATAGAAGCTGAAAAGTCGGACATTCATTTCAAGCTCGACATCGATAGTTTGCAATACACCAACATCAAAGTTAATATTGGCAGTATAGAGGCTTCTGCCCTTGCCACTGTAGATGACAACTTATCAATGAATATAGGTGCGATTCAGGTTACTGTTAAAAAAGAAGAGGTAGGCGACCTCCATATGCAGGTCAATGCCGGCATCATTATCACCACCCCAAGCCTGATTAAGGTTGCCCCATTTGGGGGTCATGGCTGCGAGGCTTATTATAAAGGCGGGCTCAAAGGCCAAAAAACCGAGCTTTTCGTCAATGTCGGCGCCATCCTCTGCACCATATTGTAAATTTAGTTTTGCATAAAAACAATTTTCCCTACTATACTGTATTTAGAAGCAAAACCATTAATAATATATGCCAGAACCTAGTACACAGATACAACCGGCCGGCGGTCAAGGTAATCAAGAACTTCAAGCAATTAATGAGCTAGGCGCCATCCTGAAGCAAAACATGAGAGAGGATGGGACAATATCTGAGAAAGATGCAGAAAAAAACGCAAAGGACTTTGTTGAAAAAGCTAACGGTTTTGCTCAGGAAGCTGGTGCACCCAAGCTCTCAGATAATGCAAAAGGCGCTATGGTAGACCTGGTTAAAAAGCACCCTGAAGAGATGATTGCTATCATGGAGACGGCCAAGCAGCTTGCTCAAAATCCTAACGACCCAGCTGCCCAGAAAAAAATGCAAGAGCAAATGTCTGATCTCATGAAAAAAGATCCTTCTGCAGCTGGCAAATTAGCTCTGGAAATGGCAGATGACAATGTTGGGGCTATGGACGTTAAAGCAAAGGCAGCTATAAAATTTTTAAAAATAATTCCCGGCGGTGATTGGCTCGCGGGAAAAATGGCTCAAAAAGCCATGGAGATGAGCGCGGGTCAATCGCTGGGGCCACCAGACCAGAAACAGGCTCAAGGAGCCGGTCAAGCCTTGGCCGCTAACGGAGCGAGCAATACTTCAAAAGTATCGGCAGATACGCAATTACATCCCTCACCTACTCCTAAAGTCGGAGATGGACAAGCCAAAGGAGCAGCGATTGGCGCTTAGTATTTATCGTCCCGAGGAGCGTGAGCTCCGTGGGGATCCAGTTATAAGGCTGGTGTAAAAATCTAAATATCTTGCAAATATCAAGACTAGATTGCCGCGTCGCTTCGCTCCACGCAACAGTAGCGCCCGCTAATGTAATCTTGCTGGTACTTTCTCATCATTCTCATAGCATAATCTGGTAAAGCATTTCACTTGCACTAGAGACTGATGTACCGAGAAATTAGTAACTTCACTACCATCCTTTAACATAACTGCTGTACAGATGTTATCACAGGATACGGTAGCCACTGAAACAAAAAACGGGTTACCCTGCTTCAAGAAATCAGCCATTATAGAACAAATTGTTGCTGGTATTTCTGGAATAAGAGCCGGAAGCAAACTCTGATAAGTCACTTTCGTCATATTCATAAAATAAGATTGTATATTATCTAAAGCAATTGAGAGTGTGGTAGTTTTAAAGCTTGCCAGGTCAGTAGCTCTGCAAAGAGCCATCTCAATATTTGAGTAGAACCCACGCAGTTGCCATAACGACATATTCTGCAATCCGCTTACACCCAGCGAAAAAACACTACCCATGAATTCCTTAAATAACTTGCAATTCAAATTTGCCAAACCTGTAACAACTTGCTCCTCCTTAATTTTGCTCTGATCTTCAACCCGAAGATGAATTCTTGTAATTGACCTATTGAACAGACAAGCGTTCGCAAGCGCAGCAATTCCTGTCGATTTAATACCAGACCACCGCAGGTTCATATCTACAAGTGAACTACTGGTTGCAGCAAACTTTGCAATCTCCATCATACCTGAGTTCTCAATCAAATTAAAAGAGAGATCTAGAAAATAGACCCGACATGATCTTAAAGTATCAAGTAATTGTGAAACCCCTTTATCACCTATTAAATTGTTATTTAGGATTAAGGCTGACATGAGGCTTTTCTTATTAAGCAATTCAACCACAAACTTCACGCTGACATCGTTGATATTATTATGACCTAGATTCAGGTGATGAAGCGAACGGTTAAATTGCAGGGCATAAGTAATGATATTCAGGCTATTACGACACATATTGCAGCCGCTTAGATCGGCATACCTTATGATTGGAAGCGTTATGAGGAGTTGCGCGATTTTTATGGCAACTGGATAGCTGAATTTAATGTTCGTTAAAATTAATTGGCCATTAAAATATCCAGGTAATATAGGAGCAAACAATGGATCACGCATACAAATCCCCCCTCAAGAATTTCATTCCATAACAATATGCTACGCCTAAATCTAAAGTGTTTGCAATTTATAAAATTTAGGCATATAAATATTCTGTTAGCAAAATTTGTTGCAATGCACAATAAGATATTGTAGCATTATAGATGACATTTAATTTAAAATTATCCGAGGTAGATATGGCTAATCCTACACCACAAACAAAAAAATCTTCCTCTTCTACCAATGAGAATTGGCAGAATTGGAATGGCTGGGCTAACTGGCAGAACTGGCAGCAAAACTGGCCAAATATGGGCAGCTTTCCAGATCTTAACAAAAGCGCTGCCCGCATGTTTGATTATAATCGTATGCGTCAAACTTCAGGCCGCAATGCTGAAACTGTAACTACAGCAAATCAGGTCGCCCTTGAAGGCATGCAGGCTATTGCCCGAAGAACAACCGAAGTCCTTCAGGAAAATGGCAAACAGTGCATGGAGTGCCTAAGGGATGCTTCGAGCTGCAAAACTCCTGAGGAAGCTCAATGGCGCCAGAATGACTTTATTAGCTGCTTTGTTCAGAATTGCTGCGGCAATGCCAGAGAAATCACAGAAATAACTGCGAAAGCTGCTGTTGAAATCGTCGATATTTGGAACAAAAGAGCTGCTGAAGCTCTGTCTGAATGGACTGCTGCTGCTTCGAAATAATTTTGAAAATAAGTATTGTTTTTGGTGGTAGATATACTACAAAAAAAGCTATTTCACCGTCGTTGCGAACCCCCTTGCGGGGTGAAGCAATCCAGTTTAAACGCTTACCCAATATTTGAATTTTCACACCAGCCTAAAGACTGATCGCCACGGAGCAAAGCTCCTCGCATGCGATGACGGAGTTTTGGCGCATTTTAGAGTAAATTTAGTTCATAAACTGACGTAAGTCACCCGAAGCCGAAGGCGTAGGGTGACAACATATTGCAACAATATGTGATTGTAGTTTTTTGCAAAACTGGCCTATAGTCATATAATAAGCAGAAGTCTTAAGGGGTGTTTTATGTGCGGAATTGTTGGAATAATTGGCAATAGACCAGTATCAGATAGAATCATCAATTCTTTGTATCGTCTGGAATACCGTGGCTATGACTCGGCAGGCGTTTCAACCATTGTCAATGGCAACATTGAAGTCCGGCGCATTGTCGGTAAAATCCGCAATTTGGAGAATGAAGTAGTCAATAATCCCATTACTGGAAACATTGGCATCGGACATACCCGCTGGGCCACACATGGAGCGCCAGCTACTAAAAATGCCCATCCTATACAGGTTGATGGCGTTTGCGTTGTCCATAATGGCATCATTGAAAACCACAATAAAATCCGGGAAGATCTAAAAAAAGAAGGCTATGTGTTTAATAGCGATACCGATACCGAAGTCGTGCCCGCACTGATATCCTCATTCCTTAAGAAAGGCCACTCGGAAATCGAGGCTGCGAAGGAAGCCGCCAAAGTTTTAGAGGGAGCGTTTGCTCTGGCTATTATCTTTGCGTCACAGGACAATTTAATGATAGCCCTGAAGAAAGGCTCACCTCTTGCTATTGGGCTTGGTGATGATGAAATGTATGTTGGATCAGATGCATTAGCACTCAGTCCATTTACCAACCGGGTTGTATATCTAGAAGACAATGATATTGCGATTCTGGATCGCCATAGTTTCCAGATTACCAATAAAGAAGGTGAGAAACTCACGCGGGAATCCAGGACGGTTTCTGCAGATGCCTCCAGCGTTAGCAAGGACGGCCATGAACATTTCATGCTTAAAGAAATCCTTCAGCAACCCCAAGTTCTGGCTCAGGCATTTAGCCATTATTATGATACCCAAACGCATGAGTTCAAGTTCCATCAACTTGCTGTCAACGTTAGTAACATTGAAAGAATCTATATAGTTGCCTGCGGAACCTCATACTATACCGCAGCTGTTGCCAAATACTGGTTTGAGAGGCTTGCTAAGATTCCTGTCGAAATAGATATTTCATCCGAATTCCGCTACCGTTCTGCTCTGATTGCTAAAAACAGTTTGTCTATTTTCATCTCTCAATCTGGTGAAACCGCAGATACTCTTTGGGCACTAAAATATGCTAATGAGCAGCATAATAGCTATAATGTGGCTTTGGTCAATGTAGTCGAGAGTTCGATTGCCCATGCTGCTAATGCAGTCTTACCTATATGCGCAGGCTATGAGATTGGAGTGGCTTCAACTAAAGCCTTTACAGCTCAGCTTACCGTCCTCTTAACTCTGTGTTTATATATGTGCCAGCAGCGCAACACCTTAACAGATCAACAGCTAAAAGACTTCATATTTGAACTGCACAACCTTCCAGATGAAATCAATGGCGTACTTGCTCAGGATCAAGAAATGCAGGCAGTTTCAAAGATAATTATGCAGTATCCCAGCATGCTTTATGTAGGGCGAGACGTTTCTTATCCTGTTGCTCTCGAAGGGGCTTTAAAAATGAAGGAGCTATCTTACATTCATGCCGAAGGAATCGCCGCAGGTGAACTTAAGCACGGCCCGATAGCGCTTATAGATGAAAACTTGCCTATAGTTGTGCTTGCACCTTCGGACGACTTATTCGGCAAAATTGCCTCGAATGTGCATGAGATCTCCTCACGCTCCGGCAGGATCATAGCGTTCACCGATAAAAAGGGCTTTGATACGCTGAAAGATATTTCATCTCACATTGTCAAAATGCCTGATACTTCGGTTATAACCTCACCTATTGTCTATTCGATTGCCATGCAACTATTAGCCTACCATACCTCAAATATGCTTGGTAAAGACGTTGACCAACCTAGAAACCTGGCTAAATCAGTAACTGTAGAATAAATACCCAGTACTTAAACTTGAGGTGGACCTCTCCGGCCAGAAACAATATTGTATACTGCACTTATTACAAACAGTATTACAAAAATATAGGCTAGAATTTTGGCAATTTCCATGAAATCGCCTGCAAGCCCTCCGAACCCTAGTATGCTTGCAATTACAGCCAAAATGAAAAAAGTAATAACCCAGCTTAGCATCGATAACCCTCTGATTATACTTTCATCAGTAGACATTAACCAGAATTGCTTGTCAAGAGTATGGTTGTAATAGGGTGGGCATTAAGAGATTACTACTAGCATCCCCCGCTGGGAGAGCCAGGCAGGCGAATCTAAACGCCTGCCATTTTGCAATCAGAGAGAAAGCTGTTTATGAAAATGCTACTGCAAGGTTTTCGCAAGCTGTATCATACCCATTTTGTAATCGAGTTACAAAACTCTCTTGCGAGGTGGATAACTCTTTGAGTTTATCAGCAACGGCCTTATAGTTGATGTCACCTTTTGCACGTAAATAATCACCAGCAATGAATAAGATCGCAGATCCTACGGTCGCTGATGCGCTAGCTAATATAGAGTTACTCACCGCATAGGTTATAAGTGTTGGAACTGCAAGTTCAGCAATATGTTCTTTAACAGTTTCCAGCGCCTTCCCAGCTAATGCACTGTAGCGTTGTAATGGCTCACTATACTTTGCACATAATCCAGGTGCAAAATTAGATGCAATTACATAACCACCAGTGCACAGTGCAATCGCAGTAGTAAGCAGCATTGAACCGCTGCAAGTTAAAGTGAGGATTGCTGATACTGCCAAGCCATAATGTTCTTTAGAAAAAGTAGGCATCTTCTCAACTAATCTAGGGAATTGTGCCTTGAAATCACCAAGAACTTTATTATAGTTCGCAGTAATTCTTGCCGTAAAGACAGGCGCAAATCTTGCGATTAATTCAGGTGCTTTTACTAAGAGAGCAGTGCATAAGCCTATTGCAGTTGCAGTCAAGAGTGAATCAGTTCTTAAAAGGCCTACAAACGCTGGAATTGCTAAAGCATAGTGTTTCTGTACCGCTTGTTTCATTTCAGGAAGATGTTTCTTCAGCGTTTGGGTAATCATCTTAGCAATAGCATTGCCATTAGTGCTCGCGAAAGCATGCACAAGCAATAATCCACTAGCGCATAAGCCAACTCTAAAACTATCTGAAAGCGAGTTATCAGCTTTCAAAGTCATAACCGCTGGCAGCATAGCCGCCATATTGAAAGTCATCATGCTAATAGCGGCAAATATCTTGTCTCTATCTAGCAAACTCCTTTCCATAGCCTCCTTAGTCACAGGAAGTTGTCCTAGTTCAGGATCAAAGTACATCTCTATTTCAGTGCGAGAATATCCTTTTTGGCCGAGAAAAATCATTGCATTAAATAATTTCAGATGATCAGCTGCACTTCTGCGCTGTTCAACTGCTAGAGTAGTATCTTGAATATCCTTCAATAAGCCGAGCCTGATTGCATCATGGTTAGAAATTGCCCCCTTACTAACTGGGGTAACTGCAGTGTATGCAAGGAATCTAAGCTTTATTCTTTCTTCTTGCTTACTGACGGGTTGTGACAAGTATTTAAGATTGTTTTGATTTAGAAGGCTAGAAATCTGAGTTCTTAAAAGGGCTTCACTTTCTTCTCTTGTTTGAGTCAACTCATTCATAGCAAGAAGCATTTTACACCCAAGCAGGAATGATCCGGCTTGCTTAGCATTCGGGTTTACAAGCGCTTCTTCAAGCCTGCCTTTTGATTCAAAAAATAGACCATAGTCACGAGCTCCAAGAACATCATCTCTAGATACACGGCCCCAAAACTCCTTTACTAGAGTTGGATCTATAGTTATTAACTGATTATCACCCTTTCGTTCGCCGATTGCTGGGTCCCATCTTTTATGAAGATTTACATTATTTTGGTAATTAAGGGCTTCTTCAAGCATGCCTTGTGAGTCAAAAAACTTTGTGTAAACTTGCGCTTTTGAATTGTCGTAAGCATCTTTACATTGAGCAAATTCAATTTTTAACTTTAACCTTAAAGCTAATAATGAACCTGTGCCTTCTTTAGATGCGCGTTCCCACCTATGTACAAGGCTTTTATCCAAATCAGCCATATCTCTTTGAAATTGTTCTGCTATTTGCAAACCTGAAAGGTTACTGCCTGCATCCATGTAGAATTGGCTACTTTGTAAAAAAGTGTTAAAATCAGTCTTATTGGGATTGTTCTGCATACCAAAGTCATAAAAAACAAAGCAATCTTTCAGGTCAGCTAACAATTGCTCCTCAACGCCGTCAGCTTTTGCCTTATCATGTAAGGCTTTGAGTTGCGACCATCTCTTTACTTCTTCAGCCTTATATTTTGTAGCTAGAGTATTAAGCATGCGTTTATCTTGTGCAACCTGCTCTTTAACAGTAGCGCTGCTTTGTAAAAACGATTTATATAGCATTTAGTCCTCATCAAAATGATTAATGGAGTGAATATAACATTTTTGAATTCAATGAATAGCTGAATTTTGTTAATTAATTATACACTGTAAAATATCTCATTATACCTTTGATACAGTAGGAAAGCACTAGGCTTTCAGTGCCGCTTCGGCCCACTGTTGATAGCTTGAGTTAAGAGCATTAATCGGAACTTCTGCAATACAAGGAACTTTATATGGGTGCAAAGATGCGATTGTCTCTCGAGCTGATTGGATTTTATTTTTATGGGTTTTAACCATCATAATAAGCTCAGAGCCGGATTCAATTTTGCCTTCCCATTCATAAATAGAAGTTACTGCAGGGATGATATTGACGCAAATCGCAAGCTTTTGCTCAATCAATCCATGTGCAACTTTTTGAGCATTCTCCTGGTTAT
This sequence comes from Alphaproteobacteria bacterium, assembly GCA_013288625.1. Taxonomy (GTDB): domain Bacteria; phylum Pseudomonadota; class Alphaproteobacteria; order Rickettsiales; family Midichloriaceae; genus JABDBN01. Next base: position 23,293 of record JABDBN010000009.1, read on the forward strand.
CAATCGGTACGTAGAGAAAACTAAAGTCAGAAGGCATTATTTGATTCTCCCCCAGATGTGCTTTTTAGCAAAATAGAAGAACACCGTAAAGATCAGGGTAAAGATCATAGTTTTGATACCCAGGGATTTGCGCTCCTCCATTTCCGGCTCTGCAGCCCACTGTAAGAAATTAGATATATCTCTGGCCATTTGATCAATGGTTGCAGGAGTGCCATCATCAAATACAACCTGACCGTCAGTAATCAGTGGCGGGATCATAGAGAACTGCTTGCCTCCACCGGAATAATATGGGTTATAGTACATATTCTCTCCCAGCTTAAAATCAGCGGGCGGCTTGGAATAACCTGTAAGCAGCGAGTAGATATAGTCAGCACCTCCATGACGTGCCTTGACAATCAGCGACTGATCCGGCGGCAGAGCATTATTATTATTGGACACACGGGCTGCCTGCTCATTAGCGTAGGGCGGCGGAAAATGGTCTGATGGCTTGCCTGGCCGCTCAAACATTTCACCCTCATCGTTGGGCCCATCTTGTATGTTATAAGATGCTGCAAATGCCTTGACCTCTTCTTCGCTAAAACCGATGTCGGCGAGATTCCTGAAGGCAACTTTATTCAATGAGTGGCAAACTGAGCAAACCTCTTTGTATACTTTCAATCCACGCTGGATCGAATTGCGGTCAAACTTTCCAAACACCCCATTAAAAGCCCAATCCATTTTTTTGGGCTCCTCACGATCTTCTTCCGCCCATGTTACCTGACTTACAAGTATAAATAGAATTGCTAAAATATAATGCATAAATCTCAATATTGATTTTTCCATAGTTAAGTTGATATGCAAGGATTTGTCAATTCTATAGTCTACCCTGTACTTCCCAATTTTTTATTCCCAACATGGGCTTTTAATATTAATATTCCGAGCAAGAAGCGTTAGTTGGCTTAAGCGGCTATATCAGTGGGCGAAGAGCAAACACCGTCGATCGGTACTCTATAATTATAATAAATTCAGAGGATAACCATATGACATCAATCACAAAAAAGAACCAAAAATTGTTTGAAGATATTAAGGGTTTAATATCGCAAGCAAAAACCAGCGTAGCTATAAGTATTAACGAACAAATGACGATTCTATACTGGAACATAGGTAAAAGAATACGCCAAGAAGTTATTAAGTCCGACCGTGCTGAGTATAGTGAACACGTAGTTAGTTCCTTAGCAAAGGGTTTGGTCGAACTGCTTTAGTTAGAATGATAAAATTCTATGATTCTTTTCCAGATATTTCAATTGGTGCGACACTGTCGCACCAATTGACATGGAGTCATATCATTGAACTTCTACCCCTCAACTCACTGGAAAAACAGGAAAAATCCGTATATCTTAGAGTTTTTAGGACTCCCGGAAGAGCACTTTGAAAGCGATCTTGAGGAGGCTATTCTTAAAGAGATAGAGAAATTCATCCTGGAGTTAGGCAGCGGATTCTCTTTTATGGCACGGCAAAAGCGTATTTCAATCGATGAAGATCATTACTATTTAGACTTATTATTTTTCAGTCGCAAGCTCAAGAGAATGATTGCTATTGAGATCAAGTCAGGGAAATTTAAGCCTGAATATAAAGGTCAGATGGAGTTATATCTTAATTACCTGCAGCGCTATGAATCCTATGAAGGAGAGCTACCGCCTCTGGGCATTATTTTATGCACTGAAAAATCACCTCATCAAATTGAATTGTTGGATCTAGGTTCAAGTGGAATTCATGTGGCAGAATATTGGACAGAATTACCACCTAAGAAAGTGTTTGAAAGAAAAATACAAGAAATAATCACAAGGTCGCAAAACTCAGTAAACCGGCTTGGATTCTGCAAAAATGGAACAGAAGATTAAAGGTTGTTTCCGTTAAATAAGTTTTGCTTCCCAATCCAGAATGGCTTTTTTGCGTTCACTACCCCAGCGGTATTTATGGATTTTGCCTGACTTAGCGATCACCCGGTGGCAGGGAACCAGTATGGATATCTTATTATTGGCAATCGCAGACGCAGCCGCCCTCACCGCTTTAGGATTACCAATGCGGCGAGCCACCTCCTGATAGCTAATAGTTTTACCGAAGGGGATTTTGAGTAACTCTTCCCACACTTTGGTTTGAAAAGGCGTGCCTTGCAGAAAAACCTGAACTGCTGGTTTAATATTCTTACCACTCTGCCAGATTTGCTCAAACGTAGCTTGTGTTGCTATTTGATCTTTAGTGCAAACCTCATGCTTCCACTCTTGCTTAAGTCGCGTAACTGCCTGGGCATGACTGTCATCAATGAATGATAGGTGGCAGACTTTATCACCAATCATCGCCAGGAGGCATTCACCAAACGGGCTAGTATGTATTCCGTATATCATAACTCAAACTCATCTTAATCAATTTTCATCCCCTTGATCTGCTCTACAGTCAAACCAGTAGACTTAGTAATTATCTTAATATCAATACCCTGAGACAGCATATTCCTAACAATTTCTACATCTCTTTCATCTCTACCTTCTTCTCTACCCTCTACTCTACCTTCTTCTCTACCCTCTAATCTACCTTCTTTCCTACCTTTCTCTCTACCTTCCTTCCTACCTTCTTCTCTACCTTTATTCAAAGCCTTTTTTTCGGCTTTCTTAAGAGTGCTTGCTTCAATCCGAAGCCAATTCAAGTGAGCTTCATAGGCGTCTCTTTCTGCGTCACTAAAATTCATCACTTCTATAACCTCTAAAGCTTTCTCAAGCTGCGGATCCTTTAGCGCGGTGGGGAGGTTATGCTGGTTTAATAAATTATGCCGGGTTAAAAACGCCACCCATCGATCAAGAGAGGTCTTTATTTTCGACAATAGCAGCTTGAGTTCATCTGCCTCATCCAGTTTTTCTCCCTTGATTTGATCCTCAAACTTGCTGAGTTCTATTGTGTGCAACTCCATATCCTTAAAATAATGTACACCACTTTTTTTTGCAAATGGACGAAAGGTGTTATGATATTCCTCGGTTTCAGGGACGCTTATAAAGTTCAGTATGTGTATTCCAATCGTTTTGTTTAATTCTGAATAACCTTTGTTTTTTCCTAACTGCTGAGTGTACGCTTTCCCCCAATAGTAGAGAGCTCTTTTATCATAATCCCCTTCATCACTGATTTGAATTTCTATGCAGTACCGCTTGCCAGTGTGGCCTTTAGCCTTTATATCCAGTATGGATAATTTATCATTCTTAAAATCCTGGAAATTATACGGATTCAGGATATCCACAGTCTCCACCTGATCTTCTTCTGATACTATTGAGTTAATGAGTGAGATCAGCAGATCTTTATTTTCATCCACCCCAAAAAGTTTCTTAAACGCAATGTCGACTCTAGGCATAACTTCTTCTGACATGGCAAAACCTAAGTTACGTTTCTTGACCTGCATCATACAGCAAATTTCAACTCAAGGCACTATGATTTTGATAATTAAATTTAAAAACACTTCTGCCTCAGGCATATCTCACTATTGCAAAATATGCCTGAGCACTAAAAGATTGTTATCTAATCATTTCATCTGAGCCCACAGAGCGAAATATACCTACTGGCTCATAACTATATTCCGGAAGAAACTTAAGTGGGTTGTATTCTGGAACATTGTATATTTTAGTAATAGTATCCATCACTGCTTTACTACATAATAATTTACATCCCTGAGTGATGTCGCTAATACCAGGAAGGAATACTGTCTCACAGCCATGAAAGATTGCCTTAGCCACTCCAATGGCCGCAACTGTAAGTATAGTTGTATAATAAGCTGGGTGTCCCATTGCATAACCTAGAGCAAAGGTGGATAAAACTCCGAATGCAAGAAAACCACCATACTTTAAACGGTAGAACATTCTATTTAAAGGATCATCCTCTGCTCCTAGGACATCACCTTTCACTTCACCCGTTGAAGTTCCGTTTTGCATCTCTGAACGCAACTCCCCAACTCTTTCCTTATAATACCAAGCAAGTTTATTATAAAATGGCTGCTTCTCCAAATCTGGAGAAATCTTTAAAATAGCTTTAGCAACAGGTTCATTATTTAAATCCAAAGCTATTTTTATAGCGGTTTCAAAACTCCAACTAAGCTTATCTGGATAAGCTATAGCATATACATTGGCTCTATTTTGCCCAAGAATATCTATTACTTCAGGCTTGCTTTGTCTAGCGGCAAACATTATGGGAGTATAATTTTGCGCCCAATCTTCAACCGCATTGACATTTGCACCATTACTTATAGCTTTCGTAACATTGTCTCCATCCGTGCGCAGAATAGCTTCTACCAGATCATTATCCCTCGGATTGCTGTAACGAAATTGAATCCACGTGTTATATCCTCCAATTATAGCCTTGAAACTCTCCCAAGGACCCGAATTAGCATATGGAGAATATATAAAACCTTTAGCTGGCAGCCGACTTTGAAAATTTGCTTTCATTAGATACCTTTATTAAGTTAAGTTCCCCGGCATGCTACTCAAAAACATTATTGAATACAAGCGAAAAAATGACAAATTGACTTGGCAATAATATTAATATTCAATTATATAAAGAACCTCAGGAGTTTCAGATGATTAAGTTAATCCAAACTTTAACATTGTCCACTATGCTCGCATTAGCTTTAACTACAAATACTTTTGGGCAAATCAATCAAACTCCACCGCAAACACCGGATAATCCCGGAGCCAAACCCAATACTCCTGAGCCCTGGATCAAAGATGTGCCTCCGGTAAAGTTGCCGAAAGATTCTGTAGTTCTGGAAAGTCAGCAAGGCAAACCTTCTTTTGTGAATCCACCCAATACTTGTATCAGTATGACTATAGATCAGTGGAACCAGCTGCAGGCTGATATAAGAGCCATACGCGATCAGTTAAATGAGCTCAAAGGCGACCGCGATGAAATGCGAAAGATGATGATGGATCGCAAAATGCCACCTCCTGGCGACATGCAAAAACCCAGCTAACCATCATATTTAATAAAAATAACAGGACTAATGGCTCTTTTTAGCTTGCCTTGTACGCATTTTTTTAATATAATTACGAAAATATTATATATTTTTTAATGCTTCATGTTCAAAGTTATTTGCAAAATCCAAAAAATGATACTCGATAACCAAATAGTTGCTATAAATCGTTATGATTGCATCCCTTGTGAGTTCAGCGATTATCAGATGTTTGATGATAACAATTATAGTCTAAAAAAGCGTACAGATTATATGAATGATGTAGCGTTCTTCTTAGAGTTGACTTCATTAAATATAAGCAAGCCAGAGTATCATAACCTGGCAAATAAAATCTACTACCTAGATGATCTTACAGATTACAGATATATTGGATTGTTTGATGACAGTACAAAAGTACAAAATGTTCATAATTTCGGAATTCCCTGGATATATAGCGCCATCATCAGGCACATGACACCAGATTATACCAGCATGCTCATTAATAGCGCTTGGGAGTCTGTCTACTCCTTGTTCAGTAATACCCCGCAAAATGAGCAAGATGAAAAGGAGAATTTTAAAACGATATGGGAAAAACAATTTCTATTTTCTCTACCTGCTTCAGTAACCACTCATAGGCTTAAGGGCACAATAGAAAAGAGTGCTTTTAAGGATGGTACCGGGAAACAATATTACGGAATAAATACGTACTTTTTAAAGCACTTGTTGTCAGGAAAGCAAAACTCAAAGTGCGAACCTATTAATAATAAGTTAGCGATATCATATATTGAGGACTCTGTACAATCACCTTCTGATAGAATTTATGATGAATTCAAAGCCAATTTACCAAAATTATTCGGTTTAAAATATTTAGAATTTCTAGACGAATATAGGTCATGCAAATCTGTATATTATAATTATAAATCTACTACTATGTTTCTTGATAACCGTGATAAATTCACCTTAACTCCAGTATTGCATAAACAGCCATTTAACCAGCTTATTATGATATCATGCAAGGAGCTTGGTGGGTATATAGTGCCCCTCTTTGGTGCTGCTGATCGTTTCAAAGAATCATGTGCTAAAAGTCCAGAGTTAGTGGATTTCGAAGCGGTTTTAAACCATATGGGAACTAATGAATTGTATGCTTTTAATTGCAACACATTAAATGAAACTATTGAAGCTGTTGGAAACATCAGCGATTTTTATATATATTAAGGAAGGTAACCTATGCGCAGCGCAGCAACAGTATTCCAATGTAATGAGATTTCATTTCCTCCTGGTAGCATTCCTGTGCGTTTTAAAGAATCAGGGATCAATCTGTTTAACTTCAGGTCAACGACTATTGAGAGAATTAAACAGGCTGTCTGGTTTGGGTCTATTTCAAATGAAGAAAAATCCCTATATGCAACTGAAATATCAAGCCAGCTTACAATCCTAACTCCTGGAGAAAGGTATGGAAACTTATTTGCATTATCAATAGTTCATAGGTGTATTAGTATATTTATCTCCAGCGCCAAGCTCTATATTGATAACTCAAAGATGAGGCAGTCATATAAGTATATAGCATCTACAGCCTTAAGCATCTTACCAGCATTGTTCTTAATTTATGTGGTAGGTTATCCGCCTATGGACCTTATATTAAATGCTTGTATTTCCCAGGCGTTTTCATCTGTATTATCATATTGCTCCTTGAGGGCAGGAAATTATATCAGAAGCTTAGACCTCATATCTGACACTAAAGAAGTCAGCAAAGCAGCCTATATGAGCAGAGTATTGGTTTCCTCAATGATCGATATGTTGCTTACACTAGCCTGGCACGGCAAAGATATCTATACCGATCCCTTAAAAAAACATGATAACTACCATGTTATTAACTACTGCATAACTAGCAAAATAAGTGCTACTCAAGACTTTATAACATTAACAGCTATTTCTCCTTCGACTCCTTTAATATCATTTGCAGATAAATTCATTTGGTTGGCCGGGCGTATGACCATGGATACACTTATTTGTGGTGCTCATGCTTTAGGACACGTTAAAGATATCAGATCTCCGTTTGTCAATGCATTTGCAGCAGTAAAAAGAAGAGCTTTCACAACTGATACAACTGCAAAGGTAGTTCATACTAAGCAGGCTCGTCCTAAAAAGTTAACTGCTCCTACAACAAACGATCAAACTGCATCATACGTTGCATACGAACCTCAGAGGAGCGGCACGGCAGAATATAGAAGACGACAAGTAGATGAGAAAAAGAAAACTCACGGAGAAGCTTCCGCTGCAAATGCTGGCGCTGATAATGAACCAGCTTCAGAACAAAGCGCGGGGACTGTCGGAGAGATAACCATGCATGGTTTCACTTTCTATAAAATAGAAGGTCAGCGTATTCCTGACAATACCTGGGGAGTAATTAGTTTAAAGAAAGAGGATGTTGAAGCATATGAACGCTCTCTAGCAGGTGGGCACGCAGGCAATAGACATTCGGCTATCCAACGCCTTACTAACGGTCAGTACGAAATCAGGCCTAGAAGTCTAGGCGACCGAGTATTAGGAAATATGCATCGAGGCACCCAAGGATTTACCCAAGTATTATTGTTAGGAGAAGCTATGACTGTATATGACCATATCAAATCTTTCACGGGCAATATTGAACCAAACCTCATCGTGTTCAACAGCAAAGTTAAGCACGAGGAAATTGGTAGATCTCGCTAGGCGTTTTTATTTACGCCAAATCGGTGTGCCAAGGTCGATATCCCTATCGCTGGTCAATGCACCACCTGCAGCACCAACACCTGCACCGATCAACGCACCGGTACCAACGTTGCCGCCGACAATAGCGCTACCAGCCGCTCCAACACCAGCGCCTATAAGACCACCGCTAACTGCGCGATCACCCGTTGTATGCCCACATGCAGCTAATAAAGCCAGAACTGAAAGCGAAGCAGTTATTTTAATTATTTTAGTCATAATCCCCTACATTATTGAAAATGCTATATTATTAGTATTTCCTTTTGTATTATCTTTGTCAAGGCTAGTAAAATAATTAAATAATATGAAACGCTTACACTCTAGAGCTACCTATAGCCTCCGCCCCTTCAAACTTATTACTATACAATGCATCTATCGATTGTTTGAATGTTGGTGCATTATATATTTTAGTCATAGCCTCAACGACACCGTCATTCCAAAATAATCTAGCTCCTTGGCTGAGGTCATCTAAACTTAAAGCCAATAATGGTTCAGAAGGGCCAAAACACATAAAAAATACGTAATAAAAAGATGAAGTATAAAGTGCACTTAGTATGCCTAATCCAGGACTATAAAATCCTGCCACAAATCCTAACGCAACTGCAGGTAAGACACCAGCGGCCAAAACAATGGCGTCATTTTTCAAACAATATAGCAATCTACTTAGGTCAGTGCTTTTTGGTTTTTCTTCTTTTGTTTCTGTACCATTTGCTTCTATTTCTAACCCAGCTCGCAAATTTAAAGTAAATTTGAAGTTCCTGTAATCACTGGAGTTTGCATCACCTTGCATCATTTCAGACATTTATAAAATTAAATACCCTAAAAGATTACTCTAATGCTGCGACTGACACAAATGTAAATATATTAAATTTGATTTTGCTCCTACCTATATATTACGTGCTAATGCCATTAAATAATACGAAACACTTATTCTCTGGAGTGACCTGTATTCCCGGCACTTTCAAACCGATATTCATACTCCGAACATGACAATGGGATGTATCTGGGTGTATTATATATTTTAGCAATAGTATCCATGACACCTTCACTCCACATCATTTTAACCCCTTGTACGATATCATAACAACTAAAAGACATGTGTGGTTCACGCATGCTACTAAGAGTTACAGTCCCTAAACTAGCCCATGCGGTAAAAGCTAGCGTACAACATGAATGCTCAAATAAAACTCCGCTCACAACAAACGGTAATACACCAGCAGCCAAAATAATACCTTCATCTTTCAAACGATATAGCAATCTACTTAAGTCACTGGTTTCTGTGCTTTTATTACTTACTAGCTCAGCACGCAATTCCTTAATTCTATCCGTATAATCCTTATCATGGATATTTTTAAACCATGGCTGATTTTCTATATCAGGCGTGCGCGATAGGTAAGCTTTAGCTACATCCTTATTGTTTAACCTAATCGCGACAAGAAGGGGGTGGCCGTACAAATGGTCTTTTGGATTATGGTCACATAAAAAAGCTCCATTTTCTGCAAGCAGATCTATTATAGCGGGGTTGTTTTGAATAACTGCAACGTCTAGAGCACTATATCCATCTTCATTATTCGCTTCATTGACTTTAGCACCACGTTCAATTGCTTCCCGAGCTTTCTTAACATCACCTTGAAAGATAGCTTCTAATAAATCAATATTATTTTTATTCGTAGATTCAAATTCAAGGTTATCTTTCAACATAGAGTTTTCTGAACGATAGCTTTTTGTATAGTATGTAAAGCTCTTGGAATAACTTACTTCTTGCCGCATATCAGACCTTTAAAAAAATAGTTTACAGAACTGTAGCCTTAAGCTACGGTTTACACAAACATTAATATATTAAATGCTTACTTCCATAATGAGAACCTTCTGGTCATTTCGGAAACTTTATCCCAGTCACCAAACAGCACGCATCCATAAAAGACTAGCTCCTCTTCGGAGCATCCTTTGGTTCTTTCAAGCTGCTCAAGATAGGTGCCCACTGTCATCGTGTTCACAAAAGCCGAATGCTTGATGTTGTGCTCACGCGCCTGATTTACTGTCTTTTTAATCTCTCCTGATTTAGCTCTGAGAATTATAAAAGGGATTTGCGATATGGCAGGATACTTGTTGCCGTTTTTATCCTGATAGTCATCGAGCCTAAGCGCTTCGGTACCAATACTCGCGCCTAAGCCAATCGCCATATGCGCCAGGGCGTTTTTAGCAACGCCTGGCTCAATATCTTTATTAATAACCGCAACCAATTTGTTTGCAAAAGTACTCATTTTAACCTCCAATTTCATTTAAGCTAACTGCTTTAGCAGGTGTCTGTACTAATTCTTGCAAGATTATTATAGCAAAACCTATGCTAGCTATGATAAGCGCTATAGGAATTACCGCCAATCCCGTAGAGAATGCCGATGCTGACTGCACCCCGCCAAAGACTTTGATCACCTGCCCTATCACCGAATGGAACATATAGCCAAAAGCCATGATGATCATGTTGGCCATAGCAGTTGTTAGCCCTACCTCATTTTCCTCAACATAAGTCGAAGCTTTGTAGATTGCAATTATTTGATAAGCACAGCAAATACCCACTATGATAAATACTGCAGTCATAACTGGAACACTACCTAACGCCCCTAAGATCATAAGAACAAAGCAAATAGCCATAATGACACCTGTGCCAGTTATTACTCCTAAGTGGCTTTGGCTTTTTTCACTGAGCATGCTTAATATTGGCCCACCAAAGCACATACCGATATACATCATAGATGGTAGGCTCGCCGCAACACCGCTATCAAAACCATAGGCTTGTTTCAAGAATTCAGTACCCCACACGTCGGCGAAACCTTCTAATGGCCCAACCATTAAGCCAGCAAAGATGCATATTGCCATTACTTTAGTATTGGATAACACCGATCTGATACCGGTAAAAACCGAAGTGGTTTCCTGTCTTTTGATATTAGGGACTAGCATATATGTTATGATACTTAAGGTCACACCTAGGGCAGCGAATATTCCAGCCACTGTTTTATATCCCATAGCAGAGCACATATAATTTACTGGAGCACCGCCATAGATAGCACCTATCAAGCCGATTGTCACAGAAAAACTCAACATGCGGGTAAAGCGCTGCTCGCTAAAGGTCAAACGTACGATTTTGAATACACCAAGGATAGCTGCTGCTGAACCAATTCCCACAAGTGCCCGACCTATAATTGGATACACCCAGTATTCCGCGAATATTATCGGCATTGTTCCGACCACCGTTAAAAGCATACAAATTGGCATAACTTTTTTAGGGCCATAGCGATCGAGCATAATACCGATAGGCAAATGTAGCAAAGTGTAACCGATATAGTAGATACCGGAGAATTGGCCAAAGGTGGCCGCGTCAAAATTAAATTGCGCAATAAGATCATTCATCATGATATTAGGCATGACGCGCAGGATGTATTGGTAAGCATAGAATATGGATGCAATCAACCAAATCATCCATGCAATGGTTCTTGAAGAAGACATAATAAAACCTCTAAGACTTAATTAGTGAAATGAAAAATAATGATGAGTTTTGGGTGTGAAATATGACTAGCGGTTGGCACCGCCGAGGAGATTAAGAACTAGAGATGTGAATGCTTTCTTTGTCATAATGATGAATTATAACACAGCACCTGCCAGTTGTCCAGCCCTATTTATAAAATACGAAAGAAAAACTTAAGCTAGATCTCTACCCAGTTGATTTACCTCCTTCCCCGGAGATTCTAATTTTACTTGAGGAACCAAGGTTATTTGGGGGGGCTTCTGACTTGTAGCATCCGGTATTGCTGCTGCTGAGGAATTGTGCTCGCTAACTCCTACAGCTCCAGCAAACGGCGGCACGTATGTTAGGCATAGTGGGATAGGCACAATCGGCATGAAAGCAAGAGTCAACGGATCCGAGCCAACATTATATATCCTTATCATTACACCATTATGATATGTGCATCTATAATTACGATACACCAAAGTCGGATCCGGAGGTGCTATCTCACCAACATACGGAGCTTCTGGCGCACTCTCAACTCCTGCTGACAAGGTTGCCAATGGGGAGGCCTCTTCTTGCTCAAGATCGTCTTCTTCACAAAGCTCAAGCCGGCAAGTCGGAGGTTCATCTGGTAGTTGACATCCTCCAGAGTTATCCAGAATATGTTGGAATGCGTAATAGGCATTCCCACCAAATGCAAGATCATCGTTCTGTTTAATACGGGTTTTAATTTGCTTACAATCAGTTTCAATTCCTGCAACTTCATCGAGTGCTGCCAGCAAATCTTCTCTTTCAGTTGTATAATGAGATACTTTATCCTTAGGCCTTTTCCAATCTTCACCTAACCGATCCATAGCATCTAGCCTTGAAAGGCGCAATTTGGCTAACCTAGCGCCGAATTTCATAGTATACTGTTCCAACAACTGCTCTTGAATGGTGATGGAATGCACCAGCCAAGTATAGTAACGCTGGTGATCTTTAAAAGAAATATCCGTGATTTTCCTTAATGTCAGCTCGGCTTGCTTGTAATAGTTTAACGCTATTTTAAGATCAACAATCAGTTGCTTAGGATGTTTTGCACCATGGTTAAGATCATGAGCGACAATCGTACCGTAACTATCTCCCATTCCAGACAAAACTTTAAACTTAACCAGATGGTTATCAGACTGTTGCAGCATATCATGAAGCCCAACTATCGCCAATTTCACTCCATCTGCATCAAAAGCTCCCGGGCTAAGCTTTAATAAAAGTTGATTTAGATTGTTTGAAAGCGCAAGGTCAGCACTATTTTGTTCCAGTCTAACCATAGGTTGCGCATCAGGCATTTCCCCTTTGCCCTCGTCTTTCCTTTTTTTCTGCACTTCAGTTTTTGTCTTGAGATCTTTAGCTTTCTTAGCATTTTTCTCTGCTAGCTTTTGCAAGCCTTTCTTTTTCCGCATGCCCTGGTCTTTCTGCTCCTTTTCCTTAAGAGCCTTTTTCTCCTTCTCTTTGTCAATATCTTCCTGGTATTTTTTCAATTCTGCTTCGCTGAGAGCATTTGCATAATCAGCATCTACAGGAAGCCTATGCCCTGATAAGAATTCTAAATGAATAGCTTCGAGCTTTAGTCTTCTTAAATTGTTGCGGTCAATAACTTCTTCTACCGGAATGCCGTGTATAACTGTTGAAGACTCCTCTTCACCGTGTGTTAAAATATTAGCTTTATAGGTATTATAACTATCTAGTTCTTTTTTACCTTGTCGTTTAAAATAGAATTTTCTAACATATTCTTTTTCATTCTTATTTTCGCGATTATCATTTAAGAAATTCAGGAGATCATTTTGCTTGTCAATAAGGCTGATTTGGAAATCAATGATTTGTTTTTTGAGTTCCATATCCTGACCTGCTTTCTCAAAGAGAATTTCGCAAAGAAGCAGTGCATGCTCTGATGCACTTATGACTATATGGATGTAGTTTTTAATGAAGATAAAATTATTTAAGAATTGGAAAAGTTGGCCGCCCCATACTTCCTGAAGCGCAGCAAGATTACCTACAAATTCATCTAGGTACTTTATACTCCTCATCACAAATGGAAGTGTAATATCAGTTTTACCACTTATAAACACATCGTTTTTAACAGTATAACAATTGATTATATTTGCCAGTACAAGGGCTTTTAGCAGTGGATTTTGCCTACAGGTTTCATCATTATAAAGATCAAGCATCCCTGTCAAATCATCCGAAACTTGCTCAATACCTAATTCCATTTTGCGAGACCTCTGCTTGGCTTCAATTTTATCAAGCTCGTTAATAACATTGACTAGCGGAAGAAGCTCCTTAGCAAATTCATCATTCCACAGCTTAAGAGATTCTTTATATCCTTGAATTAATTGGCTAGGTGCAAATTGAGCTTCTTGATGGAAAATTCTTACTAAATCTCTATTCATAGACGGCCATAATCCTATAGCCACCGCAGAGTTTTGACTATAGAACTCAAGCATTCTAATTTGAATATTAATAAGGTCTCTATTAATTTGAAAATAGACCCTGATAAAATCAGCGTCATGACGTATGGCTACTGCAAGCCTAAATTCCAAAAGAGTTTTCTCTATGTTATGCAAAAGCGTAGGAACATCTGAAAGAACACCATGCTTAATTTTAATAAGTCCATTTATTTCAGCAACCCATGTAACATAAATATCAGCTTGTTCCGGAAATTCAGTCGTCCCCATGAGTTTTTGATACAACCTAAAATTTTTAATTATAGATGAAGACTTATCCTGGGCTACATCACGAAAGCTCTCAAGCTGATTTGCGTTGTTAAAAACTGTTGCTAAAAAATTAGCATAGTTAGTAAATGTCAATTTACAATTATCAGCATCCTGCCCTTTAAGCGGCGCCAATATATGTAGTAGTTTAGAAAGGAAGACCTGGAATCTTGCTAAATTCGTGTTTTTAAAAACGTCCCTGAATGTTCTATCAGCTGCAGTAAATAGCTTGGGTAATTCAGCAGTTGCCGCAACAAATGTTTGTAATCTTTCCATATATAAAGGTTGTTCTTTATTTCTTTCTTTAGAGTGCTTTAAAGTCTGCCCCATGGCTTTGCTGCCCCCAAAGAAATTGATCGTCGCGAAAGCATCAGTCACCGCATTGCATACAGTATAATATTGTTCGCCCAGTGAAGGTTTTAGAGTAGGTTTCCCTACCTCAGTTTTTAACTCTGCAGGCTTAGGGGGCGCACTAGGTTGAGTAAAGGGCAGCTTAACATTATCCTTTTCAGAAATCGCTTGAGAAACTTCGTACAAAGGCTTTTTGCCTTCAGAACCACTTTTATCCAATAATTTCTTTTTCATATAGGATCAATAATATCATTTTGGCAAATAATATAGCAGTATTTGCTTAAAAGCAACCAAATGTATACTAAATGTAAATGCAATTTTTATAGCTTGTAAATGATTTTCATAGCAGAATGAATATATAATCGTATTTCATAATATAGGCTGGTTAAAAGTATGATAGTAATACGCAAATCCGAAGAGCGCGGGCGGACAAAAATGGACTGGCTCAACAGCAAACATAGCTTTAGCTTCGGCAATTATTATGACTCCCAGCATTCAGGGTATGGCTCTCTAAGGGTAATAAATGAAGATATAGTGTCGCCGGGGCAAGGCTTTGATATGCACGATCATAATAACATGGAGATTATATCCTATGTTATTTCAGGTTCGCTAACGCATAAAGACAGCCTGGGCAATGGGTCAACCATTGTACCTGGCGATGTCCAGCGCATGTCTGCCGGAAGAGGGATACTACATAGTGAGTTTAATGCCAGCGATAAAGAGCCGGTGCATTTCTTACAAATTTGGATACTGCCAGAAAGAAAAGGAATTGTGCCTAGTTATCAGCAAAAGAATTTTAGCAGCCAGCGTCAACCTGGAAAACTGTTATTAGTAGGTTCGCGAAATGGCCGCAATGACACAATTACCATACATCAGGATGTTGATATGTATGTACTCGATCTGAACGCCGAGCAGTCCCTCACCTATAAAAGTGAAAAAGGGCGGCGACTGTGGGCGCAAATTGTGTCCGGCTCCATCTCAATAAACCAGCAAAATCTCAAGCAAGGCGATGGGGCAAGCATAACAGATATAGGCGATATTGTATTTACTGCAAAGGAAAAGGCGGAGATCATTATTTTCAGTTTTCCAAATTAAAAATTTAATATATTAACAGTTGCACTCTTGATTTTTCATTAGTACACTGAAAAACTCAGAATCGAAAATTATGTCTACTGGCCGTCATTGCGAGGAGCGCCAGCGACGCGGCAACCCAGTCTTGAGGCTGGTGGAAAAGTAATAATGTAGCTACGCATTCCTGCGTCCGCCTCCGCCAAGGCTACGCTCGTGCTCGGAATGACATCAATCTATCTATAAAAAATAAAATAAACCAAAAGGTAGAGAAGGATAAACAGGCTTAGGCTTATGTAGAGTACGAGTTTACCCGGCATAAACTCCTTATCGGTAATCAGGTTATCGCTGGCCACAGACGCCAGCTTATTATTTTTGGCCAGCTTCAGGCGGTCAATGAAATCCTTTTCGTTTAGCCCAAGCTGCTTAGCGTAATGTTTGATATAACCTATAATGTATGCTTCTGATGGAAGATTTTTGCGA
>JABDBN010000009.1:39161-42409 GCA_013288625.1 Alphaproteobacteria bacterium
TTCTTATTCTTAAGGTTTTGGATAACTCAGATAGCGACAAGCCTGCAGCCTGCCTATGCATTTTTAGTTCTATTCCTATTTCTTTTAGGACTTCGTGGTTCATCTTTACCTGGCCTATAGAGCTCCTTAGCTCGGTTTTCAAACGCTGTTACCATTTTTTGACATGCTTTAGAAAATAAGACTCCAATCATGCTATCTAGTAAAGCTGATTTTAATTTAAAATCAACAACAAAACTGATTCTTGTTTTATTTTCTTTTAATCTTTTTAAGTGCCATTGGTTAGTAAGGTGGGAAAACGGCCCTGATATAAGCGAAACATTGATTTCAGCTTTGCCGTTCTTCGGAGGGCTAAGTTCCACCCTTGACCGGTAATGTTCTGAAAAAATTTTAAAACTGATTATAAGATCTGCAACCAGCATATCATCTGATTCATCAATGATGCGAGCTGCGCTTATCCAAGGCAAAAACTCAGGATAGCGCTCGATATCAATGATGAGGTTATACATATCCTCAAGCCGGTAATCAACTGTGTGAACCATTTCATGCAACGGCATCGGCAAATACCTTTATCCCATTCACTGGCTGATGTGCTATATAATCATCCATATTGATAAGCCCAAGACCCATCTGCCCCAAGCTACCGAGCACAATACCGACTTTATGGCCAGCGTGCGAGTTGATTTCACTACCTTTCTCAGGTGCTACTCCGGTGAACTCCAGCTTACAGAGCTTCTTGCGAATGGTACCCCGATGCTGAGTGCGTGCAGTTAATTCCTGCCCAATATAGCAGCCCTTTTGATAATCGATGGCATTAAGCTCGTTGGACCCATACTCTAAGGGAAATGAGCGCTCAGGAATAAAATCTTTATCTGCATCAGGGATCAATAGCTCTATGCGTTTTAATTCATAATGATCAAAAGAAGCCGAAGGGGAGTCAGGAAGCAAAGCTCTCAGTGACCTAAAACCCATTTTATCATTGCGAGGATCAGCAGCAAACCCCTGATCAATCCGTGAAAACGCTGCATACACCTGAAGCTCAGTAGGCAAAATGGCCACTTGTGCACGCAACTTATACATATTGAGTTTCTTAATGATATCTTCCACTTTGCTTTTTTGACAATCTATAAGGAGTTTATCTCCCTGCTCAGTAATAAAAAAATCATAGAGAAAGCGTCCTTGCGGCGTGAGCATGAGAGAATACATGAACTTTCCCTCAACTATTTTACTCACATCATTGGTAATTAAACCTTGAAGGAACTGTTTAGTCTGTGAGCCTGTTATCTCTATTACCGCACGATTCTCAAGGTGAAAAAATTCCTGCATATCAATTATCAGTTAAAGTTTTATGTATAAAAAGAAAATAGGCTGTCCCCATTGCAACACAGTTTATTGCGGGCAGAGCAAAGATTTTAAAATTAACCCAGGTGGCTTCCGGGAAATTGCGCCACATGATTTCATTGAGAACAGCGCAGAGCACACACACACATACCAAAAACAGACTGAGTTTTTTACTATCGCCCGAACTGATTGGCAAGGCTTCCCCAAATATCCGTTTGATCAGGTCCTTTTTAAGCAAGACGCTGCCTAAAAGCGCTGTAGCAAGAAGCGAGTATACAATAGTGGGCTTTATTTTTATAAATATAGGATCATTAAAATATACCGTCATACTTCCGAATAAGCATAGAATCCCCAGGCCGACCAGCATGCCAACAGGCACATGTTTGAATACAGCAAACCTTATGGTCATACAGACGATTGAAGTAACCAACAGCACGGATGTGGCTGTAAGAATGCCTCCCATTTTATAGCTTATAAAAAAAAGCACTGGGGGAAGTGTATCTAATAAAAATTTCAGTAACTGCATCATAAACAAAGTATCCGGGATTAGTGAATGATACACTATTTTAGAAAAATAGACAATACCCAGTTGCACAACGGCTACCCCCCTCAAGATAACAATCAAATAGTTAAAATTAACTATTTATTAATAATAAAAGCGCAAAATAAGAGAATTGATGTCATTCGAGAGGAGCTTTATGCCATTTACTGCGCAAGGAAAAGAAACAGCCGATATGCTAATCTTAACGAGCCAAATGGAAGCTGCAGAAGCACGAAGGGGACGAGGAATAACCGCTTCAACTTATGACACTGATCATACTTTAAGTAGCACTGAAATGCAATTTGCCATACTATACGAAATTGCCAGGTCACAAGATATTTCACTTGCTTCAGCTGCTGACAAATGCAACCTGATTACTCTAGAGTTAGAATCAGGTTCAATGGCCAGAGATAAAGCGTTAAACGAAGCTCTGCAGAAAGCCACTCCTGAGAAACCTTCATTTATTCTGGTGAACTACAATATTGCAAAAGAAGGCCGCCCTTATGAACCTCACTGGGCAGTAGTAGCCGTCTCCAAGGATGCCGGAAACAGAGTAGCTGTGACTCATATGAATTCAGCAGTGCGTCCTGGGCTTATCAGAAATGCCTTGGTAAACGGATTTATTCAAGAGGCAGTTGTGAACTATAGTAAGACCCCTGGGGTTAAAAAAGTAGTCGCAGCGGATCAATCAAGAATGATCCAGCATGCTCACTGTTGCGGGCTTTCATGCGCGCGCGCTTGCGCAAGTTTCCTTGCTCCTAATATTGCGGAAGTAATGGGTTACAATGGCGAACTCGAAAGCTCATATGCCGCTCAAGCTCGCAGAATGTACAGTATACTACAATATTCAAGTCTTGATTCAACCCTTCAAGTTTCAGGAATGGAAGTAGATGCTTTAGTAGAAAGTGACGTTTTTACAAGGGTTGAAGCTACGAAAGTGAATCATGGGAATACACAACTTGAAACTAGTAAGATTCTTCTTACAAAAGAAAATCTAAGGCTGCTTAGGGACATGTGCAATTCGCATTATGAATTCAATGCCGATCTCGTCAGTAGAAGAGTCCAGGAGTTATTTCGAAAATATAGTAAACCTGACGGCTTTGATATGACAGGAGCTCAGTATGAACTAGTTTTTGAGTCCTTATCAAAAGTAGTAGTGGAATCAGGGGGAAATCCTAAAGATTACGAGGGTAAATATATAGCACTCTTGGATAAATACAATAATGACTCCTTTATAGTTGGGAACGTATTAAGAACAGCCGTCAATATGGCGAAAGCAGATCGCAAAACAACGCCTGATAATATATTAAATCGGGCAATGGAGCAAGTAGAGCGTACAGATGAAAGAGCAAAAGAGGCTGCAGCTGAA
>JABDBN010000010.1 GCA_013288625.1 Alphaproteobacteria bacterium
CCAAATGGAAAGCCGAAGATACTTTCCGTAAAAGCATTCGCGGGAAAAGTGAATTTATTTTTTATGATGGCCCTCCATTTGCCAATGGCCTTCCCCATTATGGGCATTTGCTTTCCGGTTTTATCAAGGATATCTTTGCCCGCTATCAAACCGTCAAAGGCAAAAAGGTCGACAGGCGTTTTGGCTGGGATTGCCACGGTCTGCCTGCCGAAATGCCTATAGAAAAAGAGCTCGGTATCTCCGGCAAAGTCTCAATCGAGAAATTTGGTGTAGATAACTTTAATAACCTTTGCCGCGAATCGGTTTTAAAATACACCAAAGACTGGGAGTTTTATGTCAACCGCCAGGCGCGCTGGGTGGATTTTGAGAATGATTATAAAACCATGGAAACGCCCTATATGGAAAGCGTTATATGGGCATTTAAACAGATTTATGACAAGGGGCTAATCTACGAATCGATGCGTGTGATGCCATATTCGTGGGCTTGCGAGACTCCGGTTTCTGATTTTGAAACCCGCCTCGATAATTCCTACCGCGAAAAAGTTAGCCAGGCTTTGACCGTTGCCTTTACTTTAAAAGAAAAGCCAAAGAATGCACCTGATGGTTATAAAAGTTATAAAGCACTAGTCTGGACAACCACCGCATGGACATTACCAGCAAACCTAGCCATCGCTGTGGGTAAAAAGATAGACTATGCCTGCGTTGCCAAGGATGGTGATTGCTACATTATTGCTATTGACTGTGTTAAGCATTATGAAAAAGAGATAGGTACAGAAGTGGTGGCACAGATTAAGGGCACAGAGCTACTTGGCCTCAAATTTGAACCATTATTCCCCTACTATAAAGATCACCCTAATTCTTTTGTCATAATTGCTGGGGAATTTGTAACAGACGAAGATGGTACAGGACTGGTAAGCCAGGCGCCAGGTTTTGGTGAAGATGACTTTAATTGCTGTAATGAGAACAATATCGAGATGGTGTGCCCGGTGGACAACGCCGGCAAGTTCACTATGCCGATTGCAGAATATGTTGGAATGCAGGTGTTTGAAGCCAATGCTTCAATTACGCAAAGGCTTAAACAGGAGCACAAGCTGATTAAGAATGAACAGTATGTGCATAATTACCCGCACTGCTGGCGCACTGATACCCCACTCATATATAAAGCGGTTCCTTCCTGGTATCTGAAGGTAACTGCAATCAAAGATAAAATGGTCGCCAATAACCAACAGATCAACTGGATCCCAAATCACATCAAAGATGGCTTATTCGGCAAATGGCTGGAAAACGCGCGCGACTGGTCGATTTCACGCAACCGTTACTGGGGCTGCCCAATACCGGTGTGGCAAAGTGATGACCCTGAATACCCCAACATCGAAGTATATGGCTCGATCAAAGAACTCGAAGAAGCTTTTGGAGTTAAAGTCGAAGACTTGCATAAGCCTTACATCGATTCCTTGGTTCGCCCTAATGCCAAAGACCCGACCGGCAAGTCGATGATGCGGCGCGTTCCGGAGGTGCTTGACTGCTGGTTTGAAAGCGGCTCAATGCCTTTCGCTCAAGTGCATTACCCTTTTGAAAACAAATCCTGGTTTGAAAGCCATTTCCCTGCTGACTTTATCGTAGAATATGTTGCGCAAACCCGGGGTTGGTTTTACACGCTAGTCGTCTTAGCCAGCGCCATATTTAACAAACCCCCATTTTTAAATTGTATATGCCACGGGGTATTACTGGGAGACGGCGGGCAGAAGCTCTCCAAACGCTTAAAAAACTATGCTGACCCCACGGAAGTTTTCAATACCATTGGCGCCGATGCCATGCGCTGGTATATGATCTCATCCAATGTGATGCGCGGGCATGAGCTCATAATCGATAAAGACGCCAAGGGCATGAAAGACGCAGTACGAAGTGCGATAAAACCCGCCTGGAATGCCTATAATTTCTTTAGTCTTTACGCCAACGCCGATCAAATCCAGGCGCAGTTTGACTTGGCCTCAACCAACCTTATGGACAGATATATTATTTCTAAGTGTATGCAAACCATTGAGGTTATCGAAAAATCAATGGATGCCTACGATACGGTAACTTCTTGCAATGCCTTTGAGGATTTCTTTGAGATACTGAACAATTGGTATATCCGCCGGTCGCGCGATCGGTTTTGGAAGTCGGAAAAAGATCTGGATAAAACCCAGGCCTACAATACGCTTTACAGTGTGCTTCATATGCTGTGCCGGGCAGCCTCCCCGCTTATGCCTTTAATCACTGAGCAGATTTTCCTCAATCTCACTGGCAACCAAACCAGCGTGCATATGTCCGAATTCCCACATGTTGATTATAAAGTCGACCATGATCTCATCAGGCAGATGGAACGGGTACGCGCGGCATGTACAGCCTCCCTGTTCATCCGCAATGAAACCGGTATTAGGGTAAGACAACCCTTACAGAGCGTGACTTTTATCGGGGTTGCCGAGCAGGGTTTCTCAGATGAGCTCACCCAGCTCATACTCGATGAAATTAACGTTAAAGAATGGTTCAATCTAGATAAAAGCAAAATCCTGGAATACGCTAACTACAAACTGCAGATTAAGTTTCCGGTACTGGGCAAGCGCGTGCCACACAAAGTTAAGGATATCATCGCTGCGCAAAAGCAAGGGAAATGGGAGTTCAAGGATAATCAACTCAAGATTACCGATGAAACATTGCTGTCTGAGGAATTTGAGCTTTTGCTTGAGCCTAAAGCCGAGTTTGCCAAAGCTATCTCTTCACTTGCGTCTAACGATGCATTGGTATTGCTTGACCTTAATGTAAGCAATGAGCTCCGGCTTGAGGGTGTTGCCCGCGACCTGGTGCGCGCTATCCAGCAAGCAAGGAAAGATGCCGGCTTTGACATCAGCGACCGCATCCATGTTGCTTTAAATGCCAATGACAATGATGTTGTGGCCGCGATTAATGGCTGGAAGGATTACATCAAGGAACAAACCTTAGCACTTGATATTAACAACCAGGCTATCAGCTCAAACATGCAAAAAAGCAGCGCTGACCTTAATGGCATTACGGTAGAGATTGGGATAGCGAAATCGTAGCTAAATTTTAAATTAGTTAAATTTATTGCTATTTTTGCTTTAATAGTGTATAATTTACCTTTAATCGCAATATAAAATCAAAATGGATGTGAGCTATTTCGGCAATAATTCCAGCTTAGAGGGAATGCTAATAATTTTTGGCTTAGCTTTTGGGGATGAGAGAGCAGAAACTCTTGATGTTATTGAAGCATTAAAGAAAACCAGCAGCTGCGATATTACCTTTCTCGATCTAAATAATAAAGATTTTAGTCAATCAGAGCTAGAAGCCGGAGTAAGTAGTTTTTTTGAAAAAGAGCATAGTCAAAAGAGCGTTATCATAGCAATACACGGGGCTCAAGCCTTCCCAAATGGGGATCATTACTCACTAGTTGGTCCAGGTGATAATTTCTTTTTACCAAGTTTGATAGGAGAAAGCATATATTACTTTTTAAAGGGCTTTTTAAATGGCAATACTATTAAGTCATCGTTGGTTCTACAAACCATTGGTGATGCGGCAAAAACTCATGGTTTTGAGGGAAACAACCTGAATGTTTGGCAATGGAGCTGCCAGGGGGCAAAACTGCTTGGAGCCGCAGAGGCCTATCTTCCTGAGGGTACAAGCTATGTTGCGGAAAGCAAGGCGTTCTATAATCAAGAGATTTTCATTAATACATTTATACAAACCTTGTCAGATAATAAAGAATTTAACTTTGATAAACTATTTCATCTATACCTGGCAATGCGACATAAAGTGGATTTATATCCGGGTGCAAAAGAAGATGAGCCTTTCAATATAAAAATTGGCAATAAAGATGCCAAGACTTCGGTGCAGAAAGCAGATACGCTGGTAAAGGAAATACAGCAGGGTATAGTTAATATGGGCAAACTGGAATCTGCCATACTAAAAAGTTGCGAATTGATTCAACAGGCTGAAGTAAAATACAATTATGATACTAACTACCAAACACAGCAAGCCAATGTACCAAAATGCGTAGATCAGCTTTCCAAGTTACCTCTATAAAAACTAAAGAATACCTAAAGGAAGACAGCTTCTCTTCTTGCATCAGTAGCGCTAACCATAGAAGCTACATTGAGACCTTCTTATTTAATGAAGAACATGTTATACATGGATGTCTGCTTGATAATATAGCGCATCACCAAAATAATAATGCTTTCGAATATATAGGCGGATTTGAGAAATTTAATCTAATTTCTGAAATCTATTATAACTAGAATGCTACAACTAATCCTGATTCATCCTGCTGCTGTACGATCATTTGCTGATGCTTGAAATGATTGGTAGCAAATGGCATCACCGTAAACTCTGCTATAGTAAGATCGAATTCATGAACTGTTACCAGAATATTAGCAGATGGTGATGAGAGCGTAGAAAAGCAAGATATATTAAAATTCCTTCCAAAGACCAGGCAGTTGCTATTGTACCCATAAAAATACTGCGGCAAACTAAAGCTCATCATCATTTGCCTTGGACCATATGCTAGTGCTGCCAAACTGTGAGCTTCATAGGGGCTCAAGTACCCGTCATAATCATTTGAATATTCCATTTCACTTGCAGGCGCATGCTTGCTTTGTTCTGCAACCAATTTTTCGCTTTCCTGATTTTCCTTCTCAAGCTGGACTTTGTTTTGTTTCTTATATTCTTCAGTTAGAGCTTCAACAAACTTATTGGCTCTCAATGGCTTCACAATTGGAGCTCTTGTCATCGGACTGTTAGATCCAGACTTAGTTATATGCTCTTTCAACGCTCCTTCTTCATATGTATGACCATCATCGGCAAGCACAGGCTTGTTGAAAGTTTCATCCATTGTGATTGGACACTGAGGCATATCACTT
Source organism: Alphaproteobacteria bacterium (assembly GCA_013288625.1). GTDB lineage: Bacteria > Pseudomonadota > Alphaproteobacteria > Rickettsiales > Midichloriaceae > JABDBN01. The sequence continues at coordinate 4,914 of JABDBN010000010.1, forward strand.
TCTTTTATAGTAATTTCTGCTTTGTTATCTTTTAACTGTTGAGCCACTTCAGGAGCCTCAAGCAAACTCTTTAACGCTCGATTGGGAATCAAGTCTTCCTTAGTTGTACGACGTCCTGAATATTGAGGGATTGATTTTCTCGATTCTAGCAGAGCTTCAATAGCACTACGTTCAAATGAAATACCATTTGGCGCAACAACTGGATCCTTTATGAATTCGCCTGTTATTGGGCACTTAAAATTCCTGGCATTAAGCTTAACACTTTTCATGGACATCTCCCTTCAGAATTTAATGCGTCCATTTAAGCTAATTTTCTATCAATGGTCAAGCAAATTTGCTATTTATTTGATGCGTTATGCTAAAGTCCAAAAGAATATAGATTTCATTAGATAAGCAAAATATGAAAAACAATAGCAGGATTATTAATTAAAAGTCATGAACTCTTACGCTTCAGTTTGACAACAGATCAAGAATATAGTAACCTCTGCGCTGATTTAATCCTACCTTTATTCTGAGGAGAATAAAATGAGAAACAAAACGAAATTAGTATGTATTGTTACTGCTCTTGCGCTTTTGAGCGGATGTGCGCGTGATTTATCCAGCAACGTCTACACTAGCGACTCCACTCTAAACCTGACTTTAGAGGGAAAAGTTCTCTCAGCTAGGCCTGTCATCGTTAAAAACACTGACAAACTTGGTGATAATACAACTGGTATGCTAGCAGGCGGTGCAACAGGGGGACTCCTTGCAAATGCCGGTGATTCTGGCAACGCCCCACTGATAGCAGGTGGAGTTATAGCTGGAGCTCTCATTGGCACCATTGTTGAAAGCCAATTAGGTCAGGCCGATGGAATTGAGTATATTGTAAAAGTTGATACCTCTAAATTAAAGGGCGACTATTATGAAGGCAGCGCGATTATGCGCAACGCAATTTCCTCAGCCAAAACCAGCGGACTAATAACTATAGTCCAAGGGAAGGATGAAATCTTCCAATCAGGACAGAATATCTATATAATTTTCTCTCCTAAACGCACACGTATAATTGCAAGATAATAAGGTTGTTATATGACACTCAATAAGTTTAAATCACTAGCTATTGTGGTGTTGCTTGTCACCACCGCTTGCGGCAGTAAGTATACTACTATACGCCAAAGCCCTGATTATAGTCAGCAGAAGGTTAAGCATAGCGAGATTATAATATTGCCAACTGATGCAGTGGTTAACACAGTTGATTTTTCTGGCAGTAAGGAACGTATGTACGATTATGAATCGCATGTGGAAGATTTGTTTAGCCAGTCACTGACATCTACTTTAAGAAAGAATGGATATACCACTACGAGTTTGTCTAAAAGAGACATCCATAACAAAGGGATTTCCGGTCAGGTTTTACGTGTAAAACAAAATTATGCAACTATTCGTGATGAACTGTATAAGTCAAACCTTATGCCGGAGGAGCAGGCCTTATCCACCTCTCAAAACATTGGGAAGCCAGAACTTAATCTGAAGAGTGGCAGCAAACCTACTCTATTGTTGTTAAGCGATTATGTTGCGGATGTTAAAACCAGCGGCGCCCGAACTAAGGATGTTTTAGTCGACGCACTTATAGGCTCACGGACTGCGAGTTCCGCCGATGTTGGGAGATTTGTTGTAGGTATTGTTGATGCAAATAATGGCGCTCTCCTATGGAGCAATACATCTACTGACGCCAAAGACGCCTATATAGGAGCTTTTGAACGCGTCCACTCCTCAGACCATGAGATCGATAAAAAGAGAGTAAATAGGCTTACAGAGAATGCTTTAAATAACCTAATCCAGGAAAAAGAGTAAGGTCAGAACTTAAGCTAAACTAAGCCCTTCCACCAGTTGTGCCTGAGGTTCATGAGTGATTCTCCTTACCCAATTGGTTATGCATGTGTTTAAGGCTTGCTTTACAGCTGGCTCCGTTCTTGGACATCTTTCTGTGGATTGGATGAGCATTGCTTTTTGCACTACATGCATGATACCTTGTCTAAACTCTTTGTTTACCAGCCACCTAAACTCTTCTCCTCTTCGCATTAGCGTACTACTAAGCCACCCCTGAAGTTGAGTTTGCCGCACCTCAAGCTGCTCTTGAGTCAAAACACCTATACCTGCTGCATCTTCATTGTAGGTTTTCATAATAACACGCGCCATAAATTTAGCAGCTGCTTTGATATGATTATCCGTATATAAGGCACTTTGATTTTTTTCAAACTCCTCTTCTGTCAATCTTTTATCCCTCAAATACCTTTTGGCAAGATCCAGGCATAACACTTTTAATTGTGGAATAAATCTTAGATCTTTCGCTTCTGAATAACCGATTATTTTTAAACTCAAGTCATCGTTTAGTTTATAAAAAAGATTACCCTTTGGTGCATATAAAATGCATGCTACTTTTGCTCTAAACTCTGGATTATCAACCAAAAGTAGCACATCAAAAACATATTCTGACACACTCATTTTTTTAGGAATACGGGAACGACATATAGCATTACATACCGTAATTCCTTTTTTATTTCTTTCATTTAGTAGATGTGGATAAGTAGTAGCAACATGCACAACCATTCCCTCTTCTTTTCCATGAACTGCCGCATGATGAAGAACAGTAGATCCACTTTTATTTTTCTCTTTTAATAGATTGGGATAGTTAGCTGCAATATGCTTAAACATTTCAATATGTCCAAATTCTGCGGCAAGATGAAGAACTGTACCTCCATCTTTAGTTTTTTCATTTATAAGGCTGGCATTTACGACAAGGATTGCATCAAACTGGGGAATATTGCCTTCAGATACAGAACGAAATAAGTCACTGCTTTTATATTTAACTGCTCTAGGTGATCTTAATCTCATATATTACCTCTTTTGATTAAAGTTGGTTGACCCAGTATTATTTCGTTAGGGACCTCACCATTAAGTCATAATGCCCCTTCGAAGATAATCCATTTGTCGTCTCAAATTCGGTAACTTTCTTAAATCCTACTTTAGTGCATACGTGCACCGCCCTGGAATTTCTAGTAGCAGGCGCAATTATTAAGGTATCTACAGTAGGTTCTATAGTTTTCAAAAAAGCGATAAACGCATTTAGTGTTTTGGTGGCTAACCCCTTCCCCAGATAATGCGCATTGCCTATTACAAATGCCAGCACCAGGGTTTTGCCGGTTTTAGATGCATATTGCTTAAAAACATCCGGTTCGGTTTCTAAAGCATCTGAAGTTCTGATTTGAGCAAATGGTATATGATCAATATAAGCCACCCAAAAATCAAAAATCTGTTTGTTGCCCTGAGTATAGTTTTCAATATTATTTTTCAAACCTTCACTAACATCCCAACATTCGCGCACATGGGGTTCGTCCAACCAATCCAAAAGCATAAACCTGTGCTCTTTCGCAGCCTTTACAAATTTAAAGTTCTCTTGCATTTACACCCTCCTAGTTAGAATACCTAGAGTTTGTATTCTTATTTGAGCCTAGGCTCAGTTATAATTGCTTGCAACAAAAAATGGATTAATCTCTTTTCTTCTTTTGCTAACAAGAGTATCATAAGCACAAATAAGTGGAGGTTCTGATGTCAAAGCGCTTAAAATATATCAGTATTACTATTGCGGCTCTTATTGTAATCATGTTGATTGCACCACTCTTTATTTCCCTGGAAAGCTACAAAGGCATCATTATTAGCGAAGTCAAAAAGGCGACCGGCAGGGACCTGACTATAGATGATAAAATCAGCCTTTCCATTTTTCCTTATCCCAAGGTTACATTAAATAAAGTAAAACTCTCATCCATACCCCAGGCTAAATTCCCGTATACTCTTGAGGTAGACCGAGCAACAGCCGCTTTGGCTATCAGCAACCTCTTAACCGGTAAAATTGTTTTCTCATATGTTGAACTTGAGCACCCGGAAATATATCTGGAAGTTTTAAAAGATGGCACACAGAGTTGGGAATTCACCAAACAATCGCCAGAAGAAACTTCACCGGGGACAACTAAAGAAGCAACAAAAAAAGCATCAGCCCCCTTCCCTGTTAAGCGCTTAATACTTAACAAAGGCAAAGTGCAATACTCTAAGGGGCAGGAAAATACTCTGTTTGAAGATATAGATATCGATCTAGCCCTGAGGGATTTAAAAGGCCCTATAGATTTCACCACAAGCTTTCAAGTCAAGGGGCAAGAAATTACTCTGAAAGGCAGCGCTCAGGAGATTGGCGAAGTAATTCCTCTAACTGCTGAACTAAGGTTGCTAGGCGAGAAGGTGACAATAAAAGGAGATGTCGATACTAAAAAGATGTCATTTAATGGCATCCTCGATCTGCAAGGAAACATTGCGGCCACCATGCAGAGTTTTAAAAAAGTTGAGCTTCCTAAAATACTCAGGAATGATTTCAAAATGGCTGCCCAGCTATATGCTGATAAAAATAGTGCAACTATTGAGAACATCGATATAAATATTGGAGACCTAAAAGCAACCGGTGAAGGTAGTTATAATGTTACCAAAGCTGCGGGGGGCATCACGCTGCACCTCAGCTCCATACTTACTGATATTGCGCTTGAAACCCATAAAGGCGACACTTCTGAGTATCAAACTAAAATTAGGCTGCATGCCCCTAAAATCGCACCCCTATTTGAGCTTTTAGAAGTCGATACCAAAAAACTCCCTGAGTTTACAGATCAAGAGTTCTTCTTCGCTACTACGGGTGATTTCAAAGAGAATGAACTGATTTTTAAAGAAATTGTATTTTCCTCAGGTCAGGCAAATTTATCTGGTATGGTCGGCATTAAAAACACAGATAAGAAATCAATTTATTCCTATGACTTTAGAAGCGAAAATGGAGCGGCCGTTGCTGCATTTTTTAATAAAAAACTACCAGTTAATCTGGCTCAAGTGCGCGTGAAAGGCATTACCACTAAAGCCGGTGATAGTATCAATATCGCGACTAATGTCCTCACAGCCAATGCGGTTGCTGCTATTGAAGGAGAAATAAACCTTGCGAGCGACATTAAGGCTCCACTTTTGATTAGCGCTGCGGGGGATAACCTGGCTAAAACCCTGCAACAACTCTTTGGCAGCAGTGCTCCTGCAGGGTTAGGTAAATTTTCCCTTTCCAGCACTGTACAGGGAAATCTGGCCAAGAATTTAAAGGTACAAATCAATAAATCAACTATAGCCATAGGCAGTGAGAATACCTCCGTAAATGGAGATTCCACCATAACTCTAGGACAGAATATTCCCAACGTTAATTTGAATCTGGAACTCTCCTCTATAAATCTTGATAGCTTATCAGGCAAGACTCCTAGCACTTCTCCTGACAGCACTCCATCAAATTACTCTGCGGGTTCAATTAACACGAGCCAACAAGGTTCTCGCTGGTCGCAGGACAAAATAGACTTATCTGCATTGCAGGGCTTTGAAGGTGATATCAACCTTTCTGTAGGAAAACTTACTAAAGGCTCATTAGTCTTTAATGAAATGAGTGCAAAAATGCACGTTGCCAAAGGTATCCTCAACCTCAGTTCCCTGACTGGTGAAATGTTTGGCGGCAATGTAGCCGGCAGCGGCTCGGTATCAAGTCAAGCTGGACAGCCAATTAACTTTAAGGGTTCAATAAAGAATGCGCAGCTTAAAAATATTATTCCTAATCGTGGTGAAATCAAAGTTACTCAAGGAACCTTCAATTCCAATGTGGATTTAAAATCACAGGGGAACAGCCAGTATCAGTATATGCAAAACCTGAGTGGTGACATTAAGTTCAATGGAAGCGACGGTAAAATAAGTGGGTTCGATCTACAGAAAGCAATCGACAGCTTAACTCAGGTCAAGAATCTGGATGGAATTTTAAGAACCATGGATTCTTCATTCTCCGGTGGTGAAACCAACTTTAAAAACCTCGAAGGGGCCTTTGTCGTGAATAATGGCAACGCCCAACTCACGTCATTTAAGCTAGATGCTCAGGGCGCAACTGCGACCGCAACTGGCTATGTAGATCTGCTCAACTACGCTATGGATATCTCTGCAACTGTCACAGCTGATGCCAAAGGCTTCCCGCCCTTTATGGCACGCATTTACGGGCCGCTGGATAATCCAAGCCACAAACTTGACACCATGGCTTTGCAGCAGTATTTGATGAAGAACGTGCTCACAACCGTTATCGATACCCTTAAGGAAGGCAAAGGTAAACCCAGTGATATTCTTAAAGGCATCATAGGAATTGGTGGCAAAAGCAACCAACCACCTGAGCAGAATCCCGGCACAACGCCACCAGCACCCGCAGGCAATACAGATACCACCCCACAATCCAAGCCTGTAGACGATCTGATTCAAAAAGGACTAGGTAAGCTCTTCAAAAACTAGCTAGCGGTTTTCTCACCACCGGCAACTTTTTCGCATTCACCTTTTTTAAGGTAAACCCAATCGGCATCTTCATTATCCTTTTTAGCCTTGCCTTTGCAATCATGACCGGCACTTGGCGCTTTACAATCATTCTTGCCTTTGGCAGCAACGCCATAACATTTTTCAGTATCTGCAGGAGCTGCAGAGTCATCTGCATTTGCAGCCAGAGCTGATGATACTGGTGCTGTCGACAAAATGCCAAGAAGCGCAGCGGTAAGTAAAGATTTATTCATGTTAAAACCTCAATTGTGTTGTATTACATAATCTTAAGCCTAAATAGCAACTTAGCTTCTGTCAATATTGAGTTACAATGTGAAACAACCTCTTGACCAAGTAGCTTTTTTCCATTACTTAAGTTCACAACTTTATATTTAAAAGGAAAACATATGCTAAGCAGAATTGGTTTTAGGCTAACACCTAGATTGACTGGTACAATGACATACTCACTTGCAGCCTTAAGTAAGTATTTCGGCGGCTATATACGCCCATTTGGCAACCATGCAAGGTACTTATCCAGCACCTCTACGCAAGATACCATTACAAAAGGAATCGCGAAGCATAAGGCCAATACTAAAGAACTAGGAAATGAAGCCAAAGAAATATTAAGGTATTGTCGGTATCTTTATCTAGAGACGGTTCCGTACGAGCTATTGCAAAAGATAGTACCAGATCAGGCGAAATTGGATAGTGCACTTAAGGAGCTAACTGGCCATCATTTGTCACTAATAAAATTACGAGATAATCTCTACTTTTTCAGAGAAAGTACCCATCCAACCCCCCTAGAGCAAAGTGAAAAAGCACAGATTTTAACAAACTTATTAAAGTATATCATAGATCTTTTTCCGCTTTTACAGACGTATAGCGTCAAGGATATAGAGCGAGCAAGCAGATTTCGTGACTGTGCCAAAGTTATTGCAAATAAGGTTAAAAAAGAAATAACCTCTGTCAACTCTGATCCAGCGCCGCAAGAATATATCTCTGGTCTAGGGAAACTGCAATATTTGTTGGGTAATTACTGTAGGCATACTCGTGCAAATACTGAAGCGATAAGGTGCTATAATGACTCTTTAGAAATGAGCAAGCGACTCCACCCTGGCAATCATACTACTGTAGCAAAAGCACTAAATGATATGGGTAATGCTCACTTAGCATTAGGAGAAGGCATAAATATTAGCCATAGCTTATCTTATTTCAACGACGCGTATGATATGCTAAAAGCTCTCTCACCATCTGATGATGCTAAAATAGCCAGAACCTTAAATAATATGGGAACTGCTTACGCAATGATGAAAGGGGTAGCCAACTTAACCAATGCATTAAACCATTTCAAAAAGGCCCTTGATATTAGAGAGAAAGTTCTATCAGAAAATCATCCTGATATTGCAGCCACTTTAAGCAATATAGGAAGCGCATATGCAGACTTAGGAGGAGAAGCTAATTGCAATATAAGTATAATCTATCATGAGAAAGCAGTTAAAATACTCAAAGGTTTATATCCAGCTAATAGCCATGATATGGCGAATGCGTTAAACAATATGGCCGTAGCTTATGCGGCTTTAGGAGACAAGGGTAAAGCCTTAGAGTACTACAAACAAACATATAGCATATTGTTAGCTTCATTAGGCGAGACTCACAGAGAAACTCAACAGGTCAAGCAGGGAATAGAAAGGGTACAGCCTGACTTCTTTAAACGAGAAGGATTTGCTCAAAAGGTAAATAGAGTAAGCTGTGAAAGCAGAAAAGTAATACTATCTCATGGCAATACCACTGGGCATTTGATCAATTTAAAGCAGAGAATTCAAAAAACTATTTTGGATGAAGTAGCGGCTGCTAGTCAGGGTGGCTATGAGTCTGGAAGCTGGCGTGGTTACTATGATGTTTGGACGTTCCTAGATACAAAACTAAAGCCGGAAATAGATAAACTAGGAACTGATCCAAAAACGTTGCGTAACACCAAAATGCTTTGCTTCGAGGCAATGAATATAGGCATTATGGGATCCCCTTTAAAACCATTTAGAATGGTTGAAATTTTTTGCCGAACCAACCCGGATTTGATAAGAGAAATCGCCAAAGAGCACCCTGAATACTTTGTTGATGGCTCGATAGTCGATGCATGTATCAGAGCTGTACCCCATGTTCAAGGATTAGGAGATTTTCTTAAAGAAAATGTCAAATATATGAAAGCTGAGGTTGAGCTAACCAGAGTGGAGGAAAGATCCAGATAACTAGCCAATAACAGCCTTAGGCTCTTCAGTTGCTTCGCCTTTTTTAGACTTGGATTTTTTCTTGAAAACCACTTTAGGCTGCACCTTATTGGTTATGACCGCATCATCGACAGCAATTTCACTTACGTCTTCCATGCTTGGTACTTCATACATAAGGTCGAGCAGTATATCTTCCATAATGGTACGAAGTCCGCGAGCCCCTGTTTTACGGGAGATGGCCTTTTTGGCAATTTCTTTCAATGCCAGATCAGTGAACTTAAGCTCAACCCCTTCCATATCAAAGAGTTTTTTGTATTGTTTAGTGAGAGCATTCTTAGGTTCTGTAAGGATTTTAACCAATGACTCTTCATCTAGGTCATCAAGCGTGGCGATCACTGGCAGGCGCCCAATAAATTCGGGTATAAGACCATACTTTAATAAGTCTTCAGGCTCAACTTTCTGTAATAATTCACCGATCCTAATTTTATCTTTGTTTTGAACTTTCGCGCCAAAGCCAATGGCGGTTTCAGTACCACGAGTTGAAATGATCTTCTCAAGCCCGGCAAAGGCACCTCCACAGATAAAAAGAATATTAGTGGTGTCGATCTGTAAAAATTCCTGTTGTGGATGCTTCCGCCCACCTTGTGGCGGTACAGATGCCACTGTACCTTCCATAAGCTTAAGCAGCGCTTGTTGAACGCCTTCCCCGGACACGTCGCGGGTAATTGAAGGGCTATCAGACTTACGGGATATTTTATCAATTTCATCGATGTAAACAATCCCTCGTTGGGTGCGCTCAATGTTATAATCCGCGGCTTGTAACAAACGCAAAATGATGTTTTCCACATCTTCACCAACGTAACCGGCTTCGGTTAAGGTTGTAGCATCAGCAACTGCAAATGGAACGTCAAGAATCCTGGCTAACGTTTGAGCAAGCAAAGTCTTCCCTGTACCTGTAGGCCCGATCACCAAGATGTTTGATTTGGATATCTCGACATCATTGGAGACATCCATATTCGATAAACGCTTGTAGTGATTGTGCACCGCAACAGAAAGTATGCGCTTAGCTCGATTCTGCCCAATAACATATTCATCAAGTACTTTGCATATATCCTTGGGTTTAGGCAGGCCATCACCATGGAAAACTAGGTTCTTATGATCTTCTTTAACTATATCCATGCAGAGCTCTACGCACTCATTACAGATATATACAGTAGGACCAGCAATAAGCTTTCTTACCTCATGTTGGCTCTTACCACAGAAGGAGCAATATAAAGTATTTTTAGTATCTGTACCTTCTAACTCACTCATAAGCTACCTGCTTTAAATTATGCCGCTTTCTTTTTATCGTCGTTATCTCCTGGAGCATTAGGCCTTTTGGTAACAATTTCATCAATTAAACCAAAGTTCTTAGCTTCCTGAGGTGACATAAAATTATCGCGCTCAATACTTTTCTCAATCACTGACAGCTTTTGCCCTGTATGCTTTACATAGAGGTTGTTCATCCGCTTTTTCAAATCAATAATCTCTCGAGCATGAATTTCAATATCAGTCGCCTGCCCTTGATAACCGCCTAAGGGCTGGTGGATTAGCACACGAGAATTAGGCAATGCGTACCTTTTTCCTTTGGCACCACCACACAACAGGAATGAACCCATTGAGCAAGCCTGGCCAAAACAGAGCGTTGCAACATCTGGCTTAATGCACTGCATGGTATCATAAATTGCAAAACCCGCGGTAACTACGCCACCTGGGGAGTTTATGTACATATATATGTCTTTGTCAGGATTCTCCGACTCAAGAAAAAGCAATTGCGCGACAACCAGGCTGGCCATACCGTCCTCAACCTGGCCGTTAACAAATACTATTCTCTCTTTTAATAGCCTGGAAAAAATGTCATAAGCTCTTTCACCACGAGGTGTCTGCTCGATGACTACAGGAACAAGATTCATGCTTGTTCTGTCTTCCATTCTATCTAAGCGTTCCTTACTATACATAATACTACCTCAATATTAAGCCCCAGTTCTTGCTTCTCCGCCTGTATTCATATTAGCCGGATTAAAATCATCTGCATACTTTTCAAAGAACTCTTTTGAAGTTATTTCAATTTCCTGCTTCTTGATTTTATCAAGGATATAGTCAACAGCTTTCTCTTCAAGAATAGGACCTCTTAGTTTTTCCATATTCTCCCTCTTTGAATAATAATCGAGCACTATCTTTTCTTGCCCAGGACGAAGCATGGCTTCTGCATACACCGCCTGCTGCAAGTCACTATCATTGACTTCAATGCTGTTTTGACGCGCAATTTCCGCAAGCAGAATTCCTAACCGCACACGTCGTTTAGCAATATCCATATATTCTTTGCGGATTTCCTCATCAGTCTTACCTTTTGAAGCGTGCGGGTTAGCTTCCTTTTGCGCGCGGTATTCATTCCACATGGTGTCAAAATCAATTTTCAACATACCTGGTGGGATCTCAAAACGGTAAGCAGAATCAATTTTATCAAAAAGGATTTTCTTTGTGCGCAACCTGCACAAGCCATTAAAGTCTGCCTCAATCTTTTGTCTGATCATATCGTTTAACTGAACCATATCTTCAAGACCCAGTTTTTTAGCGAAATCATCGTTAATTGTTTCCACTCCTTCAGGTTTCATTACCTTTTTCACGGTAACGTCAAATAGAGCAGGCTTGCCAGCTAACTCTCTGTTGCCATAGGTTTTAGGGAAAGCAAGTCTCACCTTAAGGTGAGCGCTTTCCTTAGCACCGATCAGCTGATCTTCAAAACCCGGGATGAATTGTCCGGAACCAAGCTCCAGTCTAATACCTTCACCCTTACCGCCATCAAATTCCTTATCGTTAATTGTACCAGTGAAATCAATGATGACAGCATCTCCTTTCTTCGCGGCATAGCTTGCTGGAGCATCATTGAAGTTCTTAAAGTTCTTAATGATATCTTCGTGAGCTTTTGTAAGGTCTTCGTCGGTAATTTTAATTTTGAGAGTTTCAATTTCAAGAACGCTTAGGTCAAGGTCTGGTACAGGAGGAAATATCTCTACTTTGACAGAAAAGGTCAGGTCTCCTTTTTCTTCAAATTTCTTCACTTCAACAAAAGGCTGCAATGCCGGGCGAATATTCTTTTCTTCAAAAAGTCCTTTTAATGTTTCATCTACTTCCTTTTCAATTTCTTTGGCCATAATTTCAGGACCAATTTTCTTCCTAACCATAGCATCTGGGACTTTGCCGTCTCTATAACCAGCCATTTTAAAATCCTTCTTTTGCTCCGCTATCTCAGCATCAACTCTTTCTAAAATTCCAGTTGCGGGGATGGCTATTTCATATTCCCTCACCAAACCTTCATTTTTCAATTCTGTTACTTTCATCTTGTACCTATAAATAAGTAGTTAGTTTTCATGGTTAGGTCTACCTATAATATTAGTCTATTAATAATGCAAGCAAGTTAGCAATAATTATTTTGCTATTAGGAGCTTATTTTCTCATAATACTACTGCATGGCACATTACAATATAATTAGAAAATCTATATTTTACCTGATGTTTCTCGACAATTCATCGCAGAATTAGGCACGTATGCTGACTTAACCGATACTTTGGAAGCGTGTTTCATTAAGGCTCTTATATTCACGAAGCAACAGCAGCTCTGGATCGATAAAGATCAGTAAACCAGAGGCCTTGAGCCCCTTATCTTCAAGACTAGTACTCATAACATGGCCAAGGTTTTTAGCTAATGGGTCGATGGAAGAGTGTATTTTATCTTTATTTTCTGCAGAGTCTTTAATGCTTTTCACTAGTTCCTTTTCTTTGTTTTCGTCAAAGGCGTGAATTTGCTCATTGCGGATTACCATTTCATTTGCAGCCAGTGCAGATGCCATAAGATATTCTGAAGTCATAAATTTTTGCATCTCTGCTAAATATCTTTGATAGGCCTCAATCTCAATTTGCCTTTGTCTTTGCCTTTCTTTCTCTTTTGCTTCATCACTGGATCCGCCACCACCTCCACCCATATCAGCGAGATCAAAGCAGTCTAAAAAATTCATGGTGGTTAGGAGAGAAAACAATATCTTAACAACAGCAAATAAACCCCATGCAAGCAGGCATACCACCGCAATATGCGCAATGAGCGGCATACAATTCTCCCTATCAAATCTCCCTCTTATTACTGTATAGAAAATATTCTAAAATTCAAGATGTTTATCGTTTTTTAAATATTGTTTAAATATTAATAAAAGATTAACAGGAAATAAAAAATACCATTAGTTCGGGGTAACGAATGCTAATATCTCTAAATTACATAATGAGAAAATCATAATATATTTAAAGTGCATTATAAATATATCATAATATTTTTATAGTTAGCCGCTAGGGCAACCGCATTAAAGTTATTGTCCCGAGGAGCTCACGCTCCTCGGGACGTATAACTGCTCTATTTAGAGTAGTTATTAAACACTAATTATTAGCAAAGCCGCGCAGCTTCTTGGATCTGCTAGGGTGGCGGAGCTTTCTCAGCGCTTTAGCTTCAATTTGCCGGATACGCTCACGGGTTACCGAGAATTGCTGCCCTACCTCTTCCAGGGTATGATCCGTATTCATACCGATTCCGAAGCGCATGCGGAGCACCCGCTCTTCTCTTGGCGTTAGCGTTGAAAGGACACGCGTGGTAACTTCACGCAAGTTACCCAGGGTTGCAGCATCCAAAGGACTGATCGCATTTTTATCTTCAATAAAATCTCCGAGTATGCTGCCTTCATCATCCCCAACCGGGTTTTCAAGACTCATCGGCTCTTTTGCAATTTTGAGAACTTTGCGCACCTTATCCACAGGAATACCCAGTTTGCTTGCGATTTCTTCTGGGGTCGGTTCACGACCGGTATCATGAATGATCTGCCGGGAAGTGCGGAGGATTTTATTGATGGTCTCAATCATGTGCACAGGTATTCTAATGGTTCGCGCCTGATCTGCAATAGAGCGGGTGATAGCCTGACGAATCCACCAGGTTGCATATGTGGAAAATTTATAACCGCGACGGTATTCAAATTTGTCCACTGCTTTCATCAGCCCAATATTACCTTCCTGAATAAGATCCAGAAATTGCAAGCCGCGATTGGCATATTTTTTGGCAATAGAAATCACAAGCCGCAAATTAGCTTCGATCATCTCTTTTTTAGCGCGACTGGACATGCGCTCTCCCTTTTGCACGTCTGCGACTAATGCTTTGAAAGATGTAATATCAAGCCCTACTTCACGCGCTATTTCTTCTATTTCTTTCTTGATGTCTTTGGTTTCATTCTTACATTCCTTTGCAAAAGTCGACATATTTTTGACTTTTGAGTTTTTCAATGAGTCAAGCCACTTAGGATTCAACTCATTACCCTGGTATGCTTTAAGAAAATCAGAGCGCTTTACCCCTTTGCTTTCAGCAAGTCTAAGCAAATTGGTTTCAAGATGGATAAGCTTGCGGTTTTGCGCATATAAGGTATTCAAAATGTTTTCAATCTTGGATTCATTAAGCCTTATGCCTTTGACTATTTCTGAAAGCTCATCACTAAGGGTATTATACTTTTTATGAGTCTTAAGGTCAGGCTTGGAATTTTTAATAGCTGCATTAAGCATATCCTGCTGAAGATTGATAATCTTACCACTATACTCAGCCATCTCGCCAAAGACATCCATCATCTTCGGCCTAAGCTCAGTTTCCATGCTGATGATTGACAGGGCATCACTAGTCCCATCATCTGCGGTTGCAAAATCACCGGCTTTTTTAGCCGGATCCGTTGCTTCCTCTCCTTCAACAGCAGCTTCTTCTGTTTCTTCTTTGTCATCCAGATCTATTTCATCATGGGATGCGATTTCTCCACTGGAAAAATCTTTACCAAATTCTTTACTATAAGTCGCATCAAGATCAAGGATATCACGCAATAAAATTCTTTCGTTGATCAAGCCATCATACCAGCGCATAAATTCGCGAATCGCAATGGGTGTGCGCGATAAAGAGCTGGTCATCAGATCGCGACCTTCCTCAATTCTTTTGGCAATTATCACCTCACCTTCACGGGAGAGCAATTCAACATTTCCCATTTCTTTAAGGTATAATCTGACGGGATCATCACTGCGGGTAGTCGTGTCCTCTCCCTCTTCTTCTGCCTCTTCTTCAGGTTCTTCGGGGGTAGCCAATGCCAGAAATTCTTCTTCTTCATCTTCTTTAGGGGATTTGTCGGTAATCTTAATTCCTTCATCAACAAAGAATGAAACTGCATCATCAAGTTTTTCAATCGAGTTACCATCAGATGTGATCATCTTGCTTAGCTCATCATAGGTAACAAATCCCAGATTCTTGCTTTTATCCAATAGATCTTTCATCCCGCTCTCGGCTGAGGATTTGCCTTTACCACTGGCTTGAGCTTTTTTAACAGGCTTTTTTGCAGATGATTTTGCAGACATTTTTGTAGCCATTTTAATTAATCCCTAATTGTAATTTTAGTTGCTCTTCTGTATCCTTTAAATGCTTTAGCTTTTCAAAAAGCTCCGTTGATGGCTGCTTACAAAAACTCTCCTGAACAAACACCACCTGGTCTTGCAGGCATCTCAGTTCATCGAGCTTAAATAATCTTTCCAAGTGTGGTTTAGGATCCTCTAAGTGCAGAAACTCCCTAAAACCGAGAACTTCATCTAAGATAATTTCTGGTGCTAAGGATGTCAATATTTCTTGCCTGAGTTTTTCTTCCTGCCCTTTACTCATCACTTCAAGCTGGCCAAAATCGATAATAGTTAACAACTTATTCCTTATTATGTCAAGCTTTTTGCATGAAACTTCCATATTAAGAAGGTGTAAAGAAATATCCTTTTCCAACAAAAGATGAGGAAATTGGATGATAATAGATAAAATTTCACGTTCAAATGGGTGTTCTCTTTCCATCACTGAAGAAACAACTGCGCCCTGATCTAAGTCATTATCATTGGCGGTAGGCGCATCTATTTTCCTAGAAAATAGCTCAAAAAACTTACCCATAAAAAATTGCCGGTAAGTTTTTTTCATATGTTCTTCTTTGATATGCTCACATAAATTTTGCAGGCGTTGTTTAAGATCCAGCCGCTGTTCCGGAGTATTTAAAGGTTGCCTTAAACGCTCAATATCAAAGAGCATGTTAACCAGAGGTTTAGCATTAGCCAACGCAGTTCTGAAGGCTCTGACTCCAAATTTTGTAACCATTTCATCGGGATCTTTAGCTTCATGGAGCATGGTAAATTTTAATGATTTACCCGGAAGAATATTTTGTAAGGCGGCAATAGCAGTTTTCTCAGCAGACTTACGCCCGGCAGCATCGCTATCCATACAGATGGTAGGCTCAGGGCAGATTGCCCAGAGCAGAGCGATTTGCTCCATCCTCAGTGCCGTCCCCAATGGGGCAAAACCATTAGTAATTCCCTGATTTGCCAGGGAAATCACATCCATATATCCTTCGACTATAATAGCTTCTTTGAGTTTGTACGCGCTCTCAAAGCCGTTATGCATACCATATAGGGTCGCTCCTTTTTTAAAAATGGGATTGTCTGGAGAGTTAAGGTATTTTGGCTCACCATCGGTGAGAATACGGCCACCAAAGGCGATCACCCTTCCCCGCTTATCAATTATGGGAAAAATAATCCTCCCGCGAAACATGTTGTATAGACTATTGCTTCCCTGCATCAGAACTGTAGATGCGATGATATCGCTTTGGTTGTGATGCTTTAGGAGAAACTGCGCGAGTTCATCATTAGTTGGGGCAAAGCCCAGCCGGTACTGCTGAATGATTTCATCGCTCAAGCCACGGTTTTTAAGGTATCTCATAGCGGATTTACCTTCAAAACTCTGAAGCTTATGCTGGTAGTATTTGGTTGCTGCTTCAAAGATATGATAGATAACGCCGGCTTTTTGTTCTTCTTCAATCTGCTTAGGTGTGTATTTGGGAAGCTTAACACCGGCCTGGCGCGCCAATTCTTCCAGCGCCTCACGGAAAGTAAATCCCTCAAGCTTCATCAGATAGCCAAAGATATCGCCATGTGCGCCGCAACCAAAACAATGGTAGAACCCTTTTTTGTCGCTTACAGAAAAGGATGGGGTGTTCTCATTGTGGAATGGGCATAACCCCAAATATTCATCCGCCCCGCGCTGCTTTAATTGCACCTTGCGGGAAATCAACGACGAAGGCGGAATCGCCTGACATATTTGCTCAATAAAACCTTTCATGGAGTTATTCTAGCAGTAAGTTGGGAAGATGGTAAGTATAATAATACAAAATCCCTTTTTTATTGGCGGACAAAGTGTTTAGCTAGTGCAGAGTTCCATAATATTATGAAGCCTCTTTCACAACTTTTTTATCTATTTTCAACTCCTCAATCTTGTTTATAGTCAAGCCAGTAGACTTTGCAATCACCTCTATATAAACGCCCTGAGATAGCAGATTTTTAGCAACTTTCTCTATGCCTTTCTCTACTCCCCTCTCTTCACCTATCACTATTCCTTCCTCTCTACCTTCATCTCTGCCTTCCTCCCTAGCTTTCTTAAGAGTGCTTTCTTCAATACGTAACCAGTGCAAATGTGCTTCATAGGCATCTCTTTCTTCATCACTCAAATTCATTACTTCAATAACTTCTAGAGCTTTCTCTAGCTCTGGATCTTTTAATTCTTTTGGTAGATCTCGTTTGTTTAATAAATCATGCCGAGTTAAGAATGCTACCCACCTATCAAGTGAAGTCTTTACTTTCGACAACAGTAGCTTGAGTTCATCTGCTTCGTCAAGTTCTTCTCCTTTGATCTGATCTTCAAACTTGCTAAGCTCAATGGTATGCAACTCCATATCCTTAAAATAATGTACATTACTTTCATTTGCAAATGGCCGAAAGGTATTATGATATTCTTTGGCTTCTGGAATGCTAATAAAATTCAGTATGTGTATTCCTATTGTTTTATTTAGCTTGGAATATCCCTTACCCACAGATAGCTGTTGAGTATAGGCTTTGCCCCAGTAGTACAAGGCTCTTTTATCATAATCTCCATCATCGCTGATTTGGATTTCTATGCAGTAGCGCTTTCCGGTAGGTCCTTTAGCTTTTATATCCAGTATGGATAGTTTCTCTTTCTTAAAATCCTGGAAATTATACGGATTCAGGATATCCACAGTCTCCACCTGATCTTCTTCTGATACTATTGAGTTAATGAGTGAGATCAGCAGATCTTTATTTTCATCTACCCCAAAAAGTTTCTTAAACGCAATGTCGACTCTAGGCATAATTTCTTCTGACATGGCAAAACCTAAGTTGCATTTCTTGACTTGCATAATACTACAAATTTCAAATCAAGGCACACAAATTTTGCAAGCTCCGGCTCAGCTGAGCGATGATTGTATCAATTAAATAAAAGACTTGGTAAATTTATGGCCTTTCGAAAACTAAGATAGCTAGAGCGCCATTGCGGTAACCTTACTCAGGCAATAGTGCTGTGCTATAGAGCCAAATGGCTTTTCTTCCTGACCA
Organism: Alphaproteobacteria bacterium; assembly: GCA_013288625.1. Classification (GTDB taxonomy): domain Bacteria; phylum Pseudomonadota; class Alphaproteobacteria; order Rickettsiales; family Midichloriaceae; genus JABDBN01. The sequence continues at coordinate 23,047 of JABDBN010000010.1, forward strand.
GTGAGCTTTGAGAAAGCAATTGTGCCACAAATATTACTGGCAGCAGCTTCCTTTTTAAAGAGTTCTCTAATTGGATTTTCCTTGGTTTCTGGAATTAAGTAGTGGGTTTTAATTTCAAGTTGTAGTTTGTTTACATGCTCCTGGCTATACACGCCTTCAATTCTCATTTGTTCATAGAGATCGTGTTCAAATTCAATAATAAATTTTTTATAGGTAACTTGAATTCTATCATCATCAGGTGGCAAGAAGTCCGTGTCCTTTAGATAACAGGAGACAGTTATAAACTTACCACGGCTAAGCACAGGAAGAAGTATAAGCTGCCATGGCGCCTCTATGGTTTGGAGAAAAATATGCGCGCAATCACGCAAAGCCATTTGAATTTGTTCAGGCAGCGCCCGATCAATTTTACCAACTGTGATTAATTTAAAAAGTTTTATTAACTGGGGAAAAAAGTTATTCCCAGCAAACTCCGGAAACACATGACCAGCTTGTTTAAGTGCGGTGGCATTATTAGCGATAAAGCTATCCAGCTTGGATGCAAGTTTATTTTGATTCACCAACTCATCGACCGCCTGCATAAGGCTGCGAATATCTATGATTTCTGCACCTGAATTTTGGTCAGCTTTTGAATAATGACTTCCCGTTCTCGTAAAAGCATTATTGCTAGATTTTGAAGGCTGTTTGTTTTTAGGCAAGTCCTTTACTTTTGTCATGCAATTACCTTTTTCTTTGGTTTATGATGAGACACTTTTAGGTTCTTTTCTATATATTTTATTATCATTTCAGCGATATCAAGTCCAGAAGCCCCTTCAATGCCTTTTAAGCCAGGTGATGAATTCACTTCCAGAACCAGAGGGCCGCGCTTAGAACGTACAATATCCACACCGGCAATATTAAGCCCGACAATTTTTGCGGCCTGAACCGCAGTTTTACGTTCCTGAGGTGTGATTTTCACAACCTTAGCAGTACCGCCACGGTGTATATTGGAACGGAAATCATTGCTGGAGGACTGCCGCTCCATAGCGGCTACGACTTTATCACCGATCACAAAGCACCTGATATCTGCGCCATTTGACTCTTTGATATACTCTTGAACTAAAAAGAAAGCATCAAGTCCACGAAAAGCCTCAATCAAGCTAGATGCTGCCTTGACAGTTTCCGCAAGCACCACCCCTACCCCCTGAGTTCCCTCCAGGAGTTTAATAACTAACGGTGCGCCCCCGACCATTTTAATAAGGTCTTTAGAATTCTGTGGGGAATGGGCAAACCCGGTTATAGGCATCCCTATCCCTTTCCTTGAAAGGAGCTGATGGGCACGAAGTTTATCCCGCGCTCTGGTAATACCCAAAGACTGGTTAACCGCATAGGTTCCTTGCATTTCAAACTGCCGGAGAACCGCAGTACCGTAGAAAGTAATCGAGGCTCCAATTCTTGGGATTACCGCATCAAACTTCTCAAGAATATAGCCTTCCTTATAATGGATCTCAGGTTTATGAGAATTGATATTCATATAGCATTTTAAGGCATCGGCAATGACCACCTCATGTCCTCTTTTCCTTCCTGCTTCAACAAGCCTTCTGGTGGAATATAATCTTGAGTGGCGCGAAAGTATTACAATTCTCATATTTTCATTCTGTACAGTTCTTTAATTTTTTTAGTATTAGTTTTACCGTGGAGAAATTTATGATTGGGGTTTACAAGCATTTTGCCTGCCAGCGCTTCACGCCCAATTAGCATTCTCATTCCCATTGAATCGCGATTAGTAAGGTTCAGTTCAATCTCCCACTGAGTATTGCTTATACAAATTAACGTTTTAATCACGGGTCGAATGCGTTCTTCTCCAGACGAGCTTCTTACATATCGGGAGTCAATAAGAGGAGCTATACAATAACGGTTAATCCTTTTATTTCCCTGCAAAGGGTGTACCTCAAATTTAACATATTTGAAACCATTTTTTTTGAAGTACTCGATATTAAATGCGTGCAACGAAGATGTGGCTGCCCCGGTATCAATCTTAGCCTTTATAGCAGGGATACTCAGTTCCGGCAAAACTATCCATTCTTTCCAACCTACAATAAGATTTACATTATCCATATTTTTAAAGTAAATTATACCTTACATTTATATTACTCTAGCAAATTGGTTATACAAATAATTTTAATTTTGGTCGTTACACTCTTCTTCACTTGTAGGTTGACTCTCTTCCGGCTCGGTGTTCCACATTCCCCCCAGCGCTTTGATAAGTCCAATTTCAGATGATACCCTCAAGCCCTCAACATCGGAAGATGCTCTTAATGAATCGTAATAGGTGATGCGGAAGGCCAGAACCGAAGCATAATCTACCGTGCCGGCGCGGTACTGATTCTCTACCAAAGCAAACGCATTCTTTGCTTTCTGAGTTGCATGCTTTTGCACTTTTTCCTGCTCACGCAGATGATCCAGAGTGGCAATGTTGTCTTCAACATCCTGAAAAGCCGAGAGCACAGTTTGTCTATAAGCCGCCACATTGGTATTAAATTTTTCTTCAGCAGCTGTAGTAGCTGCTATCTGCGCACCACCATTAAAAATAGACTGCACAGCACTTACACCTGCTGACCACCCAGTCAGTGGGAAAGAAAATAGGTTGTGCAAACCATTCCCCTGAATGATATTAGCAGCAGATAATGATACTGCAGGAAAATATGCGGCTCTAGCTACTCCTATTCCCGCATTAGCCTGCGCCATGAGCCGTTCCGCCTGCGCAATATCTGGGCGGCGTTCCAGTAGCGTTGATGGAATGCCTAAAGGGATATCATGTGGGGTATGATCATAAGCACAGGGTGCTAGTTTGAATGTAGACGGCTGTTCACCCACAAGTACAGCGATGGCATGGCGGTAGAGATTGAGATTAATCCCATTGTTGATGAGCTCAGTTTGCGCATTACTGAGTAAAATTTCCGCCTGCAATATGTCAGCATTGCCGGCTACGCCAGCATTATACCGACTGCGCATATATTTCAGATTTTTATCACTAGCCTGGACAATTTGGTTTAAAATACCATCGTCATGTCGCACCGTACAATATTCTATATAAAATTGGGCAAGTGATGCCTGCGACGATAGCCGCACTGACTCAAGTCCATATTCTAAAGCTTCAGCAGAAGCGATATTGGCATCAACGTTGCTGGCCACTGCCCCCCAGAGGTCAAGTTCCCAGGATGAATTTAACGTTAAAGTACGAGTGGTTACTGTTTTAGTGGCTCCTATAGCTTTTTGTTTCATACCATTTGCGGTAGCGCTTATTACCGGAAAGAAAGCCGCTCTAGCCTGGTCGACTAAAGCCAGAGCTTCATTATACTGCGCTGCTGCTGCAGCGATATTAAAGTTATCTTTATTTAGCTTCTCTTCCAGCTCATTTAATTGAGGGTCCTGAAATATCTTCCACCAGTCACCCCTATCGCAATCATCATCAGGATGTGGTTCAGTCCATTTGAGGCCTGTAGCATCATAGTTTTCGGGAACATGAGTATCGGGTATGTTGTACTCAGGAGCCAGACTGCAGGCAGTAAGCAACAAGAGCTGGGCAGCAATAACTATAGCAGTAGAGATGAGGTTTTTAAATTTCATTGCCTACCGCCTTCTTAACAAGTCTTTTTAATGTTGCTGGCATGAGACTACAATAATTGGCCACCTTTTCCATGGCAAGATAAACTACTGGAGTGGTGTAAAGCGTGAGCATCTGGCTGATAATCAATCCTCCAATAATTGAAATTCCTAAAGGCTTGCGAAATTCAGAACCCACACCGGAGCCAAAAGCTAGCGGCAATGCTCCAAGCAGAGCGGCTAGTGTAGTCATCATAATCGGTCTAAATCTGAGCAGGGCAGCATTGTAAATTGCCTCGCGAGATGATTCCTGTCCGGTCTTTTTAATATATAATGCAAAATCAATCATCATGATGGCATTCTTCTTCACAATGCCAATCAGCAAAATAATGCCGATCAGAGCGATTACAGTAAACTCCGTCCGCGTACAGATCAATGCAAGTAACGCTCCAACACCCGCAGAAGGGATAGTTGACAGAATGGTAATGGGATGAATAAGGTTTTCATACAACATCCCCAAAACCAGATACACTGAAATAATTGCTGCTAAAACCAGATAAGGTTCGTTCTTAAGCGAAGACTGAAAAGCTTCTGCGGTTCCTCGAAAAATGCATTGCACAGTATTAGGGAGACGCATATTTTTCACCTCATCAGTCACCTGGGCTACAGCATCTCCAAGCGCCACATTCGGCATTAAGTTAAATGAGAGTGTCGCCGATGGCGACAGCCCCTGATGATTGACCGAGAGTAAAGTTGAAGTAGGCTCAAAAGATGCAAATGACGCTAGCGGCACCAATACACCGTTACTGTTAAGAACATACATATCACGGAGTATGTCCGGGTTCTGCCAGTACTTTGGCGCCACTTCAAGCACGACATAATATTGATTGAGCACAGTATACGTTGTTGAAACCAGGCTCTGCCCAAAAGCCGCATATAGTGCTTTATCAACTTGCGCCGCAGTCACATGGTAACTTGCAGCAGCGTCATAGTCTAACTTAACGGTGATCTGTCTGCCCTTGTCTCTCTGATCACTATTGATATCGGCAATACCATTTTGATTGGCAAGCTGTTGCATAATCTTTTGAGAATAAACCTGTACATCATGTATACTATCAGCAGAAATCGTATATTGGAATTGCGCATTTGCCTGTCTGCCTCCTACACTGATATCCTGCGGGGATTGCATATAAATAGAGGTACCCGGAATATTAGATAGTTTGGGTCGCAGCCGGTTTATCACTGCATCAGCAGTGACTTTTCGAATCCCTATACCTTTTAGAATAATAAATAAAGTCCCGGAGTTCACATTTGATCCGCCTATGAAACCCACTACATTTTCTATATCAGGATCTTGCTGGATAGTGGCCATTACTTTTTCAAATTTCTTCTTAAGCAGTTGGAATGAAATATCCTGATCCGAAACCATACTTACTACAATCCTACCTGTATCCTGTTGGGGGAAAAATCCTTTGGGAATTTCAATATATAATAAGACCGATATTATTATCGTTAGTAAAGTAGCTAAAAGCGCAAACTTCCCTTTATTCAAAACCAGCTTTAAAGAGTGTTCATAAAACCTGGTTGCTTTGACTACAGATTTGGTTTTTACCGTTCCAGATTCTAACAAGAAGGCACACATCATAGGAGTTATCGTCAATGATATTAACATGGAAATGAAAATCGACATTGCCAAGGTAAATGCGAATTCATTAAAGATTTTTCCTACAATTCCTCCCATGCAGAGTATGGGTATAAAAACTGCGATCAGTGATATACTGATCGATAATATAGTGAACCCGATTTCTTCTGTGCCTTTAAGTGCAGCTTCTTTAGGCTTCATTCCTCCTTCAATATACCTGGAAATATTTTCAAGTACTACAATCGCATCATCAATCACAAACCCTGTGGAAATCGTTAATGCCATAAGAGAAAGGGTGTTGAGGCTAAAGCCTGCAAGATATATTCCACAAAATGTACCCAACAAAGAAAGTACCATGGCAGTACCAGGTATCATTGTGGCTCTTACGTTCCGCAGAGATGCATAGACCACGCAGATGACAAAAATTACTGACATAATCAAAGTCAGCTCAACATCGTGCAAAGCTGCCCTGATAGTCACGGTTCTGTCAAGCACGAGGTGCATATCAATACCTGGCTTTATCATCTCCTTAAGCTGCGGCATGATATTTCGGACATTATCAACTGTATTGATAACGTTAGCACCAGGCTCTTTAAAGATGATGATGGATATACCAGTTTTGCCGTTAAGCATTCCTGCATTACGCAAATCCTGCACGGAATCCACCACTTCTGCAACATCAGATAGCCTTATGGTTTGACCATTTTTATAGGAAACTATCATAGGCCGATATTGTTCAGCGGTAAGCAATTGAGAATTTAACTTCAGATTTGAGACAAACTCACCATGAGATAGTTGACCACTTGCTGAATTAACATTATTAGCTCTTATAGTTTTGCCAATTTCATCAATCCCCAGACCATATTTATTTAACTCCATGGGATTTAATTCAACACGCACTGCCGGAAGCGAGCCTCCTCCTATAGTCACTTGCCCGACTCCACTTACCTTTGAAATCGTTTGCTGCAATATGGTGCTCGCTACGTCATACATAACTGCACGATCATAGATATCAGAAGTTAGCGCTATAATCATGATCGGAGCATCTGCAGGGTTGGCTTTGCGATAAGTAGGATGAGTGGGTAAATTAGCTGGCAGATCATCAGCAGAGGCGTTTATCGCAGCCTGGACATCACGGGCAGCCCCATTAATATCCCTTGATAAATCAAACTGCACTACCACGCGTGCTGAACCTAAAGTACTGCTCGAAGTCATTTCAGTAATACCAGCGATGCGCGTTAAATGGCGTTCCAGTGGAGTGGCAACAGAAGTCGCCATGATCTCAGGGCTAGCTCCAGGCAAGGAAGCTTGTACTGTGATGGTGGGAAATTCAATTTGAGGCATGGGTGCCACTGGTAGCACATAAAATGACAGCATCCCAGCCAAAGCTATAGCAATAGCCACCAAAGTCGTAGCTACAGGCCTTGCGATAAATGGTGCCGATATATTCATATCATACTCCCACCACTGGAGGGCTTTCTACAAGCGGCGGGGAAATTTTTACTATTTGCCAGTTTTTGAATTTCTTTGACAGGTTTTCAAAAAAGAGGAACACCACTGGTGTGGTGTATAGTGTTAGTACCTGGCTAACAATCAACCCGGCAACTATAGTGACTCCAAGTGACTGCCGCAGTTCCGATCCCATACCACTCATTAAAATAAGCGGAATACCACTCAGCAGAGAGGCAGCAGTAGTCATAAGAATAGGGCGCAACCTAAGCAAACAGGCATTATAGATAGCATCATAAGCATTTTTGCCATAAACACGTTGCTGCTCCAAGGCAAAATCGATCATCATAATCGCATTCTTCTTAACGATACCTATCAACAGGATTATACCAATGAGACCAATTATATCAAGACTCCTACCTGAGAGATAAAGCACCAGCATAGCGCCCATACAAGCCGATGGCAGAGTTGAGATTATAGTTACAGGATGGATATAGCTTTCATATAAAATCCCGAGTACGATATAAACAACTGTAACAGCAGCAATGATGAGCAGCCATTCATTGCCCAGCGAATTCTCAAACATCCCAGCTTCTCCCTGGAATCCACCTTCAATGGTAGCTGGCATGGCCAGATCTTTTTTAGCAGCAGCCACAATATCTAGCGCATCACCCAGCGCCAAACCTGATGCGAGATCAAATGAGATAGTTGATGCCGGAAACTGATTTTGGCGAGTAATCACCAGTTGGGTATTTTCTACAGTTATATCAGAAAGATTATATAACGGTACAATGCCTCCATTACTGGCCCTGAAATAGATATTTTCTAACGACTTTAACCCACTGCCAAGTGTAGGCAGAATTTCCATAACTACACGATACTGGTTATGCTCGGTTAAGATATTGGATATCTGGCGCTGCCCGAAGGCATCATATAAAGTATCAGTTATTACCTGCATGGGTATGCCAAATCGGGAAGCCAGGTCACGGTTGACTTTTATATACGTCTGCAAACCATTGCTCTGCTGATCATCAACCACATTGAGCAGCTTATTATTCTCCTTAAGTTTATCGATTAAAAGTTGGTTCCACTTTTGCAGTTCACCAGCATCATGAGAGCTGATGTTGTACTGATAACGACTGCGGCTTACCCGGTCATTAACCGACAAATCCTGAATGGGCTGCAAAAATAATACCACTGGAAGTTCATCGTTAACCCGCTGGATAATTTGTTTTATCACTTCAGCCATACTCTTACTGCGATCACCTATTGGCTTGAGATTGATCAGCATGCGCCCGCTGTTAATCGTAGTGTTAGTAGCGTCTATACCCACATAGGATGAAACTGATTCTACCGAAGGATCCTCGAGAACTATTTTGACAACTCTCTGCTGCTGCTCCTGCATAGATTCAAATGAAGACTTTTGCGAGGCCTGCGTAATTCCCTGAATAATTCCAGTATCCTGTTCCGGGAAAAAGCCTTTTGGAATGATGTAAAATAACAATATCGTTAACACCAGAGTTGCTATTGCAATAGCTAAAGTTAAGTTCTTATAATCTAAAGCAATTTTGAGAGTATGGCTGTATTTCTCTATAACCTTATCGAATAATCTGGTTAATTCCTGTTCCAGGTTACTCGCATTGTTTAAGGCTTTTTTCCTCAATACTTTGGCGCAGAGCATAGGGGTAAGCGTCAGCGAGACAAAAGCGGAAATAAGAATGGCGACTGCAAGCGTTACTGCAAACTCTTTAAATAGCCTGCCAACAACGTCCTGCATGAAAAGTAACGGGATAAGCGCTGCAATCAGAGAAACCGTAAGCGATATAATAGTGAATCCTATTTGCGATGATCCTTTTAAAGCAGCTTCTTTAGGGCTTAACCCCTGCTCCACATATCTTTCAATATTTTCTATCATGACGATAGCATCATCAACCACAAAGCCTGTAGCGATAGTCATTGCCATAAGGCTAAGGTTATTAACACTAAAATTGAGTAGATACATAATAGCACAAGTGCCTACCAGCGATATAGGTATAGCAATCGCTGGAATGAGTGTTGCCGGAACGTCGTGGAGAAATACAAATATCACCAAAATCACGAGGATGATTGCAAGCAGCAGGTCAACTTCTACGTTATCAATTGAGTTTCTAATGCCGAGGGTGCGATCAGTCAGGATAGTTACTTTAACAGATTGTGGTAGAGATGCGCTCAGTTTAGGTAGCAATTGCTTAATGTTATCCGCAACTTTTATGACGTTTACACCAGGTTGCCTTTGGATATTAATAATGATGGCAGGAGAAGAGTTTACCCAAGCTGCCTGGAGAACATCTTCAGCACCATTGATAACGGTGGCTACGTCTTTTATACGTACCGGTGCATTATTCTTATAAGTTACAACTATTTCACCATATTCCCTGCTGGTAGTCAGCTGGTCATTTGCGTTAATTGCGTATGCGACACTCTCCCCGTCAAAGCTGCCTTTAGCTGCATTAACGTTAGCTGATGCCACGGCATTCCTCACATCTTCCATAGTAAGGCCATATGAAGCCAGTGCTGTAGGATTCGCCTGAATACGCACAGCTGGGCGCTGCCCCCCGCTTATGCTAACCAGTCCCACTCCGGCAATCTCGGAAATCTTTTGCGCCAGTTTGGTTTCAGCATAGTCTTCAACACTCGATAAAAGCTCGGAATCAGAAGTAAGAGCCAAAGTCATAATCGGAGGGTCGGCAGGATTGACTTTGCTATACACAGGAGGATTTGGTATACCACCAGGTAGGAAGGAAGCTGCGGAATTTATCGCTGCCTGAACCTCCTGTTCTGCTATATCTAAATTAAGATGCAGGCTGAACTGCAGGGTTATCAGGGAGAGCCCTCCCGAGCTTACAGATAGCATTTGATTTAAGCCTGGCATTTGCCCAAACTGGCGCTCAAGCGGAGCAGTAATCGAAGTAGCAGTAACTTCCGGTGATGCCCCAGGATAATAGGTTGCAACCTGGATTGTTGGATAATCAATATCCGGCAGCGATGACACTGGTAAAAACGTATAGGCAAATGCTCCTGTTAGCAGGATTGCAATCATGAGCAAGGAAGTCGCAATTGGTCTTAATATAAATAAGCTGGATACATTCATTTTCTTTTCTTAGAAATAGCATGGTTTTCGCTTTTATTATCCGATGTCGACACCAGCATCCCTTCAACCAATTTATCTGTGCCTTCAGTTACCACTATATCATCGGCATTAACCCCACTTACAATAACCGTTTTCCCTTCCGAGTTCATACTGGTTTCTATATTATGGATCTTGACCTTGTTTTCATTGGTCACCGCGTAGACGAAAGTGCCTTTGTTGCTATGCTGGACAGCAGCAGTTGGTATAATTAACGCGTCTTTTATGGTTTCTACGTAAAGCTTTACATTAGCAAACTGGTTAGGGAATAATTTCAAATCTTCATTGGAAAAATCGGCCTTAAGCTTAATGGTACCGGTTGTAGGATCAATCTGGTTGTCCAGTGCGATTAGATTCCCAGTAGCCAGCAATTCAGTTTTATCGTGGTTATAAGCTTCAACTTTTAATGCTGAAAGGTTATCGCTGTGCTTTAAAAGCTTGGGCAAGTATTTTTCCGAAAGGAAGAAAACCAGGGTGATCGGTGTTACTGTATTCACAACAGCAATCGGCGTTTGACCAGTGCTTTGTATGACATTGCCTTCATCAATTAACCTGATGCTTATTTTACCGCTGATGGGGGATTTTATATTACAGTATTCGAGATTCACTTTAGCATTGTCAATTAAACCTTTATCAATCTCTACAGTGCCCACATACTGTGCAACCAATGCTTTTTGTGTATCATAAACCTGCTTGGAAACTGAATTTTGATCCCAAAGCTTTTCATACCTTTTTAGATCCAGTCGCGCATTATCAAGCAAAGCGATATCCCTGGCAAGCTGGCCTTCAAATTGCTGCAATTGCGCTAAGTATGGCGCTGAGTCGATCTCAGCAAGCAAGTCTCCGGCGTTAACATTTTGCCCATCAGCAAAATGGATTTTTTTGATTTTACCACTTACCTGCGCGGTTATAGTCACTGAATATTGGGGAGTGACTGAACCAAGTGCCGATATATAAAAACTAAAGTCTTCTTTTTTTACTTTTGCTACTGCCACAGGCAAAGCATTATGCTTCTCCTTTTGATGCATACCGAAGAAATACCAAGCTATAAAAGCTAATATCCCCAGGGCAATGATGCCACAGATCAGCTTCTTATGTTTTGTAACTATACTCTTATCGTATTTCTTAAAATCATACTTCTTTAAATCGAACTTCTTTAAATAATCTCTAGAGTAATCCCATAGTTTCACAATATCATACCTTGATATTTATAGTTTTTCTTACCTACCTTAAACACTAAATTTAAATAATAGATAGGTCAAGCCTGTCAACCTTGATCTATAGCGCACTCAAAAACTTCTGTGCAGCTTCAATACACTCGGCATCTATTCCATGACCCAAACCCTCCGAGACATGCTCGGTAACCTTTATATCTAATTGAGTTAGGGTATTAACCATTATATCAAGTGCCTTAAATGGCACGAGTGAATCATTAGTGCCATGAGTTATCAGAATTGGCGGCTTCGATTTCACCTCATTTTTGAATTCCTTAAGCCCAGCCATAAAACCCGAGAATGAAATCACAGCTTTAGCCTGATGAGGCCTGCGATATAAGTTATGTATAGCCATCATAGCGCCCTGAGAAAAACCCATGACAATGAGGTCTTTATCTTTAAGCTTAAATCTTGCAAGCTGCCGATCGATAAACCCATTCAGTTCATCCTCAACCGATTTGGCACCGTTTAACATACCGGCATCACTACGATCCGCAAAACCATACCACTGAAAAGCCCCGTAAAGACCACCCTCAAAAGGATAAGGTGCATCGGGCGAGACAAAGTACGCATCTGGTAACACTTGATAAAATTCCGGAGCAAGCGAAATCAAATCGGCTCCATTTGAACCATACCCATGCAGAAACACTACAAGTTGTTTGGGAATGCCACCTGAACCCGGCTCACGCTCATGATAGTTAAAGTTCATTATTCACCCATAATTTCAGCATAAGCCTGCTGTTTGCTTTCTTCCAGTTTGTCTTCAATATCAAACCTGCTTACATTGATATTATTCTGGGCAAAGTCCTGCACCAATTTGTCAATTGCCGTTCCCTGGTGGCTGTGATCATATTCAAAAATCACCAGTTCCATGGCATAATTAACCACTTCATCCTGATTGGTGATGCCTAACAAGCCTGCCGCCCAGAACCCAAGCATTTTATAGGCCTTAGCCTTTATAGCGAGGTTGACATCAACTTTATGGTGAAAATGATTTTCAAAAGCCTTGGCCCTTTCTTCAAATTTTGTCATATCCCCTTCGCCTTTCAAAAATTGTGTGCGTCATGCTTCGGGTTCGCATTTCGTTTCGTATGAAGAATACGCGCCTCATGCTCACCACTTGCATTCCTACCCAATTCTTGAAATGCTTTGGGTATTATACAAAGTTACCCCCTTACCTTTCAAAATGTGGGTATAGAAACACATCCATATACAATTAAAATATATATAGCACAGGTTAATTAATTTTTGCAGCGCTATTTTTGCGCACACTGGGAGTGATTTTCTTGCCGCACCTTCTCGTAGGCAACATGCGAACCAAAACCCTCATCGAAAATAATTATGTTGTACGTACCAAGCATGATAAATCTACCTTGGATTCTTGCCTCGTTAGGCAATTTAACAAAAAAGTTATGGTTGTCTCTTTTGACGCCAGGCTTATCCTGCCCATCATCAACTAATAGCCTTTCACACTCAGTTACTAGTCTTTCAGCCCTTTCCAAGTTTTCCTTACTGATAGTTTTTCTGAGTTTGTCTTTATCAAAATAACAGTAGGTTTTCTTCCCAGAATCCGCTGGCATGGCCTTAAATAAAAACACCCCCTCATCTCCTGGTTGAGGAAGTACAGATTTACATTCCTCTTTAGTAGGTATAGAAGCTTTTAGCGGGTCGGGGAATACAGGCGAGCTTTCTTTATCATGGTAACAATATTTCTTAATCCGCTCCCTGATATCGGCCTTCTCTACCTGCGATAATGCTGATGAATATCGAGCTTCATCTTCTGGCGTTATAGCTTCAACTTCTGCTTCGGTTTTAATTGATGTAATCTGATCCCAGAGCTTAGTTTGTATAAAAATGAATTTTGCTACCACAAGCAAGTACATTACTTCAGCATAAGGAGAAGAGCACTCTATTGTAATTTTATCAGAATACATCTCAGGGAATTCATTAAATAGTTGCTGGGCACTTATGAGAACGATTTTAAGTTTGCCTAACCTAACCTCAAGGTTGTCCTCATTCAGAACTATATAATCGAATATATTAGTCACCTTTACCATCAATTCAAAAAGGTGATTACCTGGCTCTTTTTTTAAAGCTATTTTATAGTTGGTTCGCGCTTCTCCAAATTCGCCGAGTAGACAACAAATTCCACCCAATGAATGAGCAACATGCGCACTATTATTTTTCGCTAGCAACAATTCAAAATAAACTTTGGCTTCTTCATAGTTTTCAGTTCCATAGTAAGCAGTCCCCAAAACTTTAAGCATCACAAGCGTATTGTTATCATTCGAGAAAACAAAATGATCTTTAAGATCTATTATAGCATGGTAATTATGACGCAAGGAAAGGGCTTTTGCGAGTATCGCTATACATGATGAGTCGTACTGAGTCTTTGATTGCTTTACCTGCAGCACTATATAGTTCAGCTCAGAGTCTATAGCATCAAAATCCTGACTGGTGTATAAGGTGATAAACACTTCCAGAATTTGCTGTCTCATTCTATTATTTGAGTGTTGAATACTAAATGGGGAACCAGCTATTAAAAGCCCCTCAGTTACACTTAAGGCTTTACTTACATTACCAATCAAAGCCTTCATAAAACTAAAGTCGCTGGCATATTTAGTTTTAATATCATTCTCGTCAATGTCACTTCTAAGGATAGTTTGAATCTTCATTAAAACCAATGATAATGACACGGTCGAAAAATGATTATTAAGGCTCATAGTAGTTTGATTTCTTAAACTAATATTAGCTATACCCCTGATCCGCTTATCTTCCTTAGCATAATGCTTTAAGGCAATCAAATAACAGCGATTTGCTTCAGTATAGTTATCTAGTATCTGATTAACCAGGCCAAACTTTTCATTTATCCTAAGCTGATACATAGTAACACTATAAGTGCCAATAAAAGCAGTTCCTTTTGCTGCCAATGCATTAAGAGCAGCGTCAACTTCTTTTATTTTTTTTAATGCAGTGTTCCAATCTCTGCTTTCTATTAGTGCTACTATAAGCTCAATGCTTGAATCAAAGCAGCCAGGTTCCAGATTTAAAGACCTTTGCAAATAACTTTTGGCACTTTCCAGGTCGCGATCAATCCGGTAAATTACCCCAGCAGACTTAAATATTTTGGCATATGACTCTTTATATTTCATAAGCCGATTGCTCTTTATGCTTTTAGGAAGGAGGCGTTGATCTTTAACGAATTCAAAAAAACCTACAGCATCTCCGTAAAGAGCATAAATGTTGCAAACTGCCGCACAGACTGAAAGCTTCAGATCCTCCTCATTGTGATTGCATAATGCGATAGCCTGTTTATAGAGCATTAACCCCACATCAAGCCTCTGTTGAAATATCATAACGCTAGCAGACTCAGCCAAAGCATTCGCCGGAGATACTTGAATCACATCAATTGCGCGCAATATAACCCTCTCCCGAATTTACTCTTTCAGTGCAGATATAGCACAGGTTAATTGTAACGGGCAGCTTTATTTGGTGACCATTAGAGGAGCCTGCCTGCCTGGCTTTCTCGTAAGCTACGTGGGAACTAAACCCCTTATCATAAGTAATTATATTGTAACTCCCCAGCATAATAAACATGCCCTGAATTCTAGACTCATCAGGCAACTTAATAAAAAAGTTATAGTTATCTCTTTTGACGCCAGGTTTGTCTTTCCCATCATCTTCCAATAGTTTTTCGCAATTTATAACTAGTCTTTTGGCTCTCTCAATATTATCATCACTGATCACTTTCCTGAGTCTATTAACGTCAAACCAACTATAGGTTTGCTTTCCCGAATCTGCTGGCATTGCCTTAAATAAAAACACTCCTTCATCTCCGGGTTGGGGATGTGCCGACTTGGTTTCCTCTTTAGCAGGTTTAGGCGACCTTTTTAGCGGATCCGGGAATACTGGCGATCCTTCTCTATCTTTATAGCAGTATTCCTTAATCTTCTGAATCAGAGCCTCGCGCTCGATTTTAAATGCATCAACACACCTCTCTTCATCAGCAGGTGTTATAGCTTCAATTTCCGCCTCAGTTCTCAGAGACTTAATTTTATCCCAGAGCTCTGACTTTTTACAAATATCCTTTACCAATATCAGCAATAAAATTGCTTCATAATATGGCGAGGAAGGATCTCTCACATAGTTATCAGAATATAGCTCTGGGAATTCCTCAAAGAGTTGTTTAGCAATCTTAAGAAAGTTCTTTAGTTTACCTGGCTTAAGCTCCGAACTTTCCCCTTTAAAAACAAAGAAACCAAACAAGTCAGCTATCTTAATCTGTAGCTCATACAAATGTTTGTCAGTAGAGTACTTTAAAGCTATTCTGTAGTATCTTCGCGATTCAGAAAATTCGCCAAGCATGCAGTAAAGGTTCGCTATAAAATTCGCCAGATCGCCATTCTCATCGATCACCATTAAATTCTCAAAATACAATAAGGCTTCCCTGAAGTTTCCAATATTATAGTAGGCAGCGCCAAGAGCTTGACTGACCACAAGAATATTGTGGTTAGCAGACACGCCAGTATAATCTTTCAACGCTATGATCTCTTTATAGTTACCCCGCAACAAAAGCACTTTCATCATCAACGCAATAGATGACAAATCGCAACCAATCGATGATTGTCTTAACTTCTGTGCTATTTCTGTAAGCCTAACATCTACAGAGGTAGAATCCGGGCAAGTATAAGTAGCAATAACTGCTTCTACAACCTGAACCCTTAGTTCATAATTTAACACCTTATCATATGATGGGGATTTGGCGTCTATTGTTTTTTTATTCTCTTCTAAGCTCTTTTTGACTGTATTAATCAGTTCCTGAGTAAAGCTTAGATCATGGGCAAATTTCATTTTAATATCAGCAGGGTCGCCATCATCCGGCATACCAACTTGCACTTTCATTACAGCAAAAGCTATCCCTAATGCACAATGCAGATTATTCAAGTTTATGAGTCTGGTTTTCCGGGTATTTACACATGCCATCCCGTTAATCTGGCTTCTCTCTTCAGAAATGAATTTTAACCCGCGCAAATAATATTTGGAAGCCATGGAAAAGTCACGAAATCCCTGATAAATTAAGCCATATTTTTCACATACCTTGACCTTGTATATGAGAATACTGGAGCTGCATACAACCGTTACCCCCTGCGATTCCAAAGCATTAAGACGATCCTCTGCTTCCTTTGATTTCTGTAATGCAGCTGGCCAGTCAGTTTCCTCAGCGTAAACATTGATAAGTTCAAATAGAGCATCAAAGTTATCAGGAGCTAAGCTCAAGTGCATGATCAGATAGTGTTTGGCTTTCTTCAAATCACCAGTAATCCGATAAATTGTTCCTGCAGCCTTAAAAATATCAATATAGGCTTTTTCAAATTTTTTAAGTCTTTTTATATTTATGATCTCAGGAAGCAGGCGGTGTTCTTTTATAAAATCTAAAAAACTTTCAGTAGCACTACAGGTAGCATAAATATTGCACACGGCAGCGCATGCCGCAAGCTTAAGCTTTTCTTCAGTGGGTTGGCATAACGAGATAGAAAGTTTGTAAAACTTTATTGCTTCAGCATATTGTTCTGCTGCCACTAGTGTACTTGCTAGTTTAGCATATGCGTAGGCCTGCGACACTGGAGTTCCTTTTTGATTTCGCAAACTAAACCTCTTCTAAGGTAATTATGATCTTATATCACAACGCGCTTCTTTGACTAATTTATCCACCAGTTGTTCAAAAGGCATCCCATTACGCGCAGCTATATCAGGAACAATTGACAGTGAGGTAAATCCAGGGTGAGTATTGATCTCAAGAACATACAGCAGGTTTTGCTTATCATCATAGCGCATGTCAGTGCGGCTCACTGAACGACAACCGATACATTTATGCGCAGCCTCAGCATATTCCAGGCTTTGTTTGTAGATTTCATCAGGCACTTCTGCCGGATAGATGTGATCGGTTTTGCCATCGGTATACTTAGCTGTATAGTCATAAAACCCGCTAACCGGCCTGAGTTCCAGAGTGCCTATCGCCTTATCTCCAACTACGCAGGTGCTGAGTTCCTTACCGGGAATGTATTTTTCTATTATCAGAGTATCTCCGTAATGCCAGTTTTCGGGAGAGAAAGTCGCAGCCGCTATATCGCCTTGCTTAAGCACAATGGTAACGCCCACACTGGAGCCCTGCTGCACAGGTTTTACAACATAGGGGATTTCCATAGGATGCTTGCCTGCTTTAAGCTGCTTATAAAGATCTGCCACACTCATTTCAAAACCTTGAGGAATACGAATGTTATGTTCCCTGAGAATACTCT
>JABDBN010000011.1 GCA_013288625.1 Alphaproteobacteria bacterium
AAATATGCACATCTGTCCTTTTGAAATTTTACATTTTGCACCGCTTATCTTGATCGCATTAACCGCATTCTCTTTAGGGTTAAGCAATGCTAGGTTGCCTTTAAGTGCATCAATTGCCATCTTAAGCGTTATCGGCTTATTTGCCGGTAGTCATATGCACACTGAGCACCTTGAGCCATTTGGGTTTGTTGATCCCTGCCATGGATATGCGTTATCACTTTTGGTCTCAATTGTTATTGTTGCCAGAGAGCTTGTATCTAAAAAATTAGCAAAAGGCAAAGCTTAGGATTTTTGATATATTTTTCAATACCAAGCTGCTATGATGCCATAGCAGCTTTTTTATTTTATTTGTTTAATGATTGATTACAGAAACATTTTTCAGACAGCCGTAGACCGTGTAAAAACTGAGGGGCGGTATCGTATATTTACAGAGCTGCAATATTCGCATGACCGGATACCTATAGCTTATAGCCCTAGATTTGGTCGCGATGTGACTGTCTGGTGTAGCAATGACTATTTGGGTATGAGCCACCACCCCAAAGTTATTGAAGCCATGATTAGTGCGACAAAAGATATGGGCGTGGGTTCAGGTGGTACACGGAACATTTCCGGAAACAACTCTCCAATTGTCAGGCTTGAAGGCGAGCTTGCCGACCTTCATAATAAAGAGGCCGCTCTGGTATTCACCTCGGGGTATGTCTCAAATCAGGCGACCTTAAGCACGCTTGCTAAAATTATCCCTGACATTGTAATGTTCTCTGATGAGTTGAACCACGCTTCAATGATTCACGGAATTAAAGATGGCAAATCGGAAAGGCAGGTGTTTAGGCACTCAGATTTGAAGCACTTAGAAGAGCTTTTGCAGCAATATCCCTCGGAAAGGCCAAAGATCATTATATTTGAATCTATATATTCTATGACCGGTGATGCTGCTCCCATAAAAGAAATTTGCGATCTGGCAGACAAATATAATGCTATGACCTATATTGATGAGGTGCATTCTGTTGGCCTTTATGGGAAGGGAGGGGCTGGTGTAGCCAATCATCTGGGCATTGAGAAGAGAATCGATATTATTCAGGGGACCCTTGCCAAAGCCTTTGGGGTTATTGGCGGATATATAACGGGATCAAAGGAAGTGGTTGATGCTATCCGAAGTTATGCCCCAGGTTTTATTTTTACAACCTCGCTGCCTCCGGGCATTTGCAATGCAGCACTGACCAGCGTTAAGCATCTGAAAGCGAGCGAAGAAGAGAGGCAACAACTGCATCACATGGTGCATATAGTCAAAGCTAAACTAGATAGAGCAGGGATCGCTTACATACCGAACAATGCGCATATCATTCCGGTAATAGTTGGCGATGCAATCAAATGTCAGAACATTGGCGATACTCTGTTGCGGGATTACGGAATTTATATTCAGCCGATTAATTTTCCCACTGTGCCACGAGGTACTGAGCGGCTTCGCATAACTCCAACTCCTATGCATACTCAAGCTATGGCAGATGAACTGGTGAGCGCTTTGAGAATTGTGTTAGATAAAATGCAAATTGTGAGGAAAAAGGCTGCCTAGATGGAAATGGTTTTTGGAATTCTCCTAGCTGCTTTTTTTGGCCTGATGTTTGGGAATTATGCGACCACTGCTTTTTTCCGCATCCCTTTAGGAAAGCCGATCAATGGGTTGAAAACCCTGAAAGGAAGCCGGCCTCACTGTTCAACTTGCAGCCATCCCTTAAAATTCTATGAGTACCTTCCTTTTCTGAGCTGGTTTTCAACTGGTTTTCACTGCAACTATTGCGGGGCTAAAACCGATATTATTTACACAGTTCTGGAAGTCTTGGGTCTGATTAGCGCTATACTTTGGTTTTTACTCATTGGCTTTAACTACCTCTATATATTTCTTCTTACCAGTTGGGTCACCTATTTCCTTTTCATGGCTCTTTTTATAAGATATAATTACGTCTACAAACGGGTACTTGTTTTACTTTTGATTCTTTTAGGAGGTGTGGTTATGGCAAATAGTTCATCAACTTTACAAATGCAATCTCGTCTACCAAATGGTTTTTTTTACCTTTCTGACATTGATCCCACTATTGTACAGGATGTAAAATATGCAAAAAATGATAATTTTATGGGGCGACCGGTTAAGGGATATAACAGAGATGTTATAATACTCACACATGAGGCTGCATTAGCCCTAAGGGAAGTTCAAAAAGAATTAAAACCCATGGGCTATAGTCTCAAAGTTTTTGATGGATATCGCCCACAAATGGCAGTAGAGGATTTTTGGGAATGGGCAAATGATCCTACGGATATAGAAAACCAGGCAGTTTATTATCCTGACTTTAAAAATAAAGTAGATCTGTTTAACGGTTATATAGCTCGCCGTTCTGCGCATAGCCGAGGCAGCGCTGTTGATCTCACCATTATAGACCTAGCGAAAGGCAAAGAACTTGATATGGGGGAGCGATTCGACTTCCTGGGTGAGCGCTCAAATACCGCTTTCGAAGGTATTTCTGAGACTGCAAAAGACAATCGGTCGCTGCTCAAAACTATAATGGAGAAGCATGGTTTTGAGAACTATTGGCGTGAATGGTGGCATTACTCACTAAAAGGAGAACCCTTCACCCGCACGCCAGAAGACCATTTTAACTTCCCTGTTGAATAGCTATTGATGCTAGTTATTGTCTTCTAATAGTACTTGCTTCTGTTTAGCTTTGGACTTTTTCTTTACAGGAGCTTTTTTCTCTTCTGGCTTTGCTTCCTCGGTTTTATGGCCCTTTACCGTATCTTCAATTTTAGTTCCGCCCCATTGCAGGTCTTTTGCGAAACCTTCTACAGTATTACATCCGCTTAGTAGCATAGGGAGCATTAAAATGCCTGCAACTCTTAAATAATTCTTCATGTCTTTTTCCTCAGTTTTTAGGATTAACAAAGTTAACTTACGATATATTATAAGCAGTTGGCAAGAGTTGGTTAGTGTTTGTAATAAAATTATTTAGTGTATAGCATTAATACTACAGGCTACAAACCTGTAGCATCAGATTTACTATCCCTAAGTTCTAGGGCTTCGCGCCCAAAAATCTCGAATCTCCAGCCGGAAAAACAACGTATGTTTTCATCGTTATAAGAAGCGAGCCGAGCTATCTCATCAGAAGAAGCAATGATGCTTGCAGCAATATTCTTTTTATTGCTAATAGACGCTAGCAATTCCTGAAGCATTCTGAACATTTCACCTTTAGGCAGGGATCTGAGGGATTTATGCTTAAGAACCTCAGCGATTAGCTTTTGATCCTCTGCGGATGGAGCAAAGCTATCTACCTTTGATTTTAGCCCCGCAATCTCATCCTGTGACAGATATTTTTTTATATAGTGGGGAAATACATGTCGTTTGACAAAAAGGACAATAGCTTCATCGGATAATACTCTTCGTCTGATCATATCGCGCGCGATTGCAATTTGCTCGCGCCAGCGCAATAAGACCAGGCATTTGGCAAACTGTTCCTCAGTATAAAAATAAGTCTGAAATTTATGTAAAAGCTCAGTACTGGTGTGTATGAAATTAGTATTGTTCTCAAGGAATCTGCATTCTTCGACTACCCATTCATAGCGCTTCAAAGCCTTCAATTCATCGCAGATATGTTGATAGGCTTCAAACAGGTGCTTAACATCATTAAGGGCATATAAAAGACTTGAATTAGAAAGTGGTCGTTTAAGCCAGTTTGAAAACTGGAGTTTCTTATTAACCTTAATGTTCAGGAAATGGTCAATAATAGTCTCATATCCTGGCGGGTTATGGAAACCCAAAAACTGACAGGCAATCTGGGTATCAAAAACATTCTTAGGCAAGTGGCCAAATTTATTATAGAGCACCTCCATATCTTGCCGAGCTGAATGGATTACTTTTACAATATCAGGGTTCTGCAAAATTATATCTAGTGGCGTTACATCTAAGTCCTCGAGCATATCAACTGCAAAGGTTAGATCTCCATTAGAAATTTGAATAAGGCTGAGTTTAGGGAAATAGGTATCTGTACGCATGAATTCGGTGTCTAAAGCTAAATATTTGGCTTTAGAAACCTGGTTGCATAACTTAGCAAGTTCTTGGCTGTCTTGAATTAGCATCTATCCCTTCTGGTTATCTCCAAGCAGGACATCGCGTTTGCCGGAATGATTAGGGGCGCTAACTATACCTTCACGCTCCATTCGTTCAATGATAGTCGCAGCACGGTTGTACCCGATTCGCAAACATCTCTGTATATAGCTGGTAGAAGCTTTACGATCCTTGAGAATAATCTGTACTGCCTGATTGTAAAGATCATCACCCGAGTCCCCAAAACTGCCTTCTAAGTCTCCTCCCTCTTCTTCTGTGACTTGAGTTATAGTATGCACGTATTCTGGAACACCTTGTAGCTTAAGGAAATTAGCGATGCTCTCAACTTCGCGGTCATCAACATATGGGCCGTGTACTCTTTCAATGCGGCCACCACCTCGCATATAAAGCATATCACCCATGCCAAGAAGCTGTTCGGCTCCTTGCTCTCCTAAGATCGTACGGCTATCTATCTTAGAAGTAACCTGGAAGCTGATACGAGTAGGAAAATTCGCTTTAATAACTCCGGTTATAACATCGACCGAAGGCCGTTGTGTGGCCATGATCAAGTGGATTCCCGCAGCGCGTGCCATTTGTGCCAGGCGTTGAATTGACCCTTCAATATCCTTGCCTGCAACCAGCATGAGATCCGCCATCTCGTCAACAATAACCACAATAAATGGCAACGGTTTGGTATCCATAGCGATAGTTTCAAATTTAGGCTGGCCGGTTTCAGCGTCAAAACCTACCTGCACCTGCTTTTCAAACTTCTGTCTTGTTCTCAGAGCTTCATGCAGAGCTTTATTATAGCCATCAATATTCCGTACCCCAAGCATTGACATTGATCGGTATCGATTTTCCATTTCCTTCACTACCCATTTCAATGCGGCTACTGCTTTCTTAGGCTCAGTTACAACTGGAGCAAGGAGATGTGGGATGCCATCATAAACTGAAAGTTCAAGCATTTTTGGGTCTATCATAATAAAGCGACACTGCGCAGGAGGATGTTTGTAAAGCAGTGATAGAATCATAGTATTAATGGCAACGGATTTACCAGATCCAGTGGTTCCAGCTACAAGTAGGTGCGGCATTTTAGAAAGATCAGCGATAATTGGATCTCCAGCAATACTCTTCCCTAGAATCAGTGGGAGCTTGTCTTCACAGGTCTGATAAATCTTGGATTCTAAAAGCTCCCTAAGGTAGACTACTTCGCGATGCGAATTAGGCAACTCAATACCCAGAGTGTTCTTTCCGGATAAGACTGCGATTCTGGCTGAAACCGCACTCATCGAACGGGCAATATCGTCGGCAAGCCCAATGACGCGAGAGGATTTAGTGCCTGCAGCAGGCTCAAATTCATAAAGGGTTACCACTGGACCCGGGTGGATTTTAATCATGTTTCCTTTGACGCCAAAATCATCCAGCACTTTATGCAGGACTTTTGAATTCTGGCTAAGCGCTCCTTCATTTACACTGGATTTTTTATTTTTATCTGTAATTTCTTTAAGTAGGTTTGC
Source organism: Alphaproteobacteria bacterium (assembly GCA_013288625.1). GTDB lineage: Bacteria > Pseudomonadota > Alphaproteobacteria > Rickettsiales > Midichloriaceae > JABDBN01. Next base: position 5,608 of record JABDBN010000011.1, read on the forward strand.
AGAGGGCAATTCAAATTCTTGAGGATCTAGTTTGAGCTTGGACTGATGTAATGCCCTGGTTTCACTCGGCTTAGGCTTATTGACAATCTCCACTATTGTTTTTGCCTGAGGCATCTCAGGGTACTCCCTTGTTTCAATCTCATCGCGCGAAACTCTGGCTGAAAGCCGGAAAATGAAAGCATACAATAGTTTTGCTCCCCATGATATTACTCCGACAAGGAGTAGGGTGCAGAAATGAACAGCTTTGTAAAACTTTAATAACTCACGCAACCCAAATCCCAGACTATAAAAGGCGAGTGGCAATAAAATTAGTGGAACAGGAAGTATTGCTTTATTGAGATCAAATCTCAAAGCAATTTCGCTTTTGAGAAAAAAACCAATATATCCGCCTAGGCCATTTATGGCATAACTGTTTTCTCCATCAAAATATGCAAGCAATACAGCCAGCATAAGCGTTGCAAAAAGTGTAGCAGCTATGCGCAGCGACAGAAGTGAATTTCTCTTACCAGTGAATACTCTTAACCCGGTAATGGTAAGAAAAGCAATGGGAATAAGTATTGCAAAACCAAGGGACTGAAGCATTGGATCAGCAACAAAAGCGCCATACCGCCCTGCGGCATTCTGAACCTCAATATTGGTTGAACGGTTTAAAGATGGATCAAGTTTATTGTAGGTCAGCACAGCAATGCAAAGAAAAATGGCAACAACGATAAGCGGCAAGCCGAGCATTGCTGACTTTAAAGAGCGAATAAGTGATGAAATATATCTAAGCACTAAGTTAATAATGGGAGTTCGTGTTTTACTTATATCACTCTAATTAAGACAATTCAATACCCGGGCTGATAGCAGGAGCAAATTCAAGCCTAAGCGCTCATTATGAACCATTCATTATTTTTCACTTGGACTATGATTTTATTTGCCTTATACTAACGCCGAATATTCATATTAGGGTAAGGAAATGTCTCAATGGTCATATATTTACGAAGCTGCAATAGATCGCTTTATTTTACAAAGCAGTAACAGTAATATAATTGGTATGAATAAAGGGTACTCATTTAGAGATGAAAGGAAATTTGATTTAGCAGAAGCAGAATTTAAAAAAGTCATAGAGCTTGATCAAGAATGCGCTTTGACTCATTATGAGCTCGGGTCCACATATTTATTACATGCGAAAGTTGATTTAGCTGAAGTTGAGTTCAAAAAAGTTATTGAGCTTGACCTTAACTTTATTCCAGCTTATTTAGACCTTGCAATAACATATAAGGTACAGGAAAAATACGATTCAGCAGAATCAGAGTTTAAAAATATTTTAAAGGTTAGTCCTAAAAGCGTCGGTGCTTATTTGGCTCTTGAGTCAATATATACGGTACAACAAAAGCATGATATTGCAGAATCAGAGTTCGCTGAAGCTATAAAGAAAGATAATACAAACACCGGTGCTCACGCTGGCCTAGGGAGTTTATATAGAGAGCAAGGCAAACTCGATGAAGCAGAAACAGAGCTAATCACAGTTATACAGCTTGATCCCAGTCTTCTAGGAACGTATTTTGATCTTGGGTTTGCCTATTTAGAACATAGAAAATTTGATTTAGCACAAAATACGTTTAAAAAAGCTATAGAAATTGATCCGGAGTATGATATTGCTTACATGGGACTTGGACTCATGTATAGTCGACAAGAAGAAAATGATAAGGCAAAAGCAGCAAGTGAAAAAGCTATAGAAATCAATCCAGAAAATAACGCCGCTCGAGCTATTCTAAATGCTGTGCAAGAGAAAATCAATCTCACAAAAGCAGATTTAAACACTACTGAGGCTTTACATACAAGTTCAACTGATCAATCGGACCTTGTAAAACCAATTGAAGTATATGATGAACTTTAGTGAAAGCCGACTATAATTGGACTATAAAAACGATTTATCTAGACTAATATTTTTTGTGCTGATAAAAAGATTATAGACAACTAGATGTATAGACTATGAATGCTAGTAACACTGCCCTGACAAAAGACGCTAATGATGAGGCTCTTGATGATATCCTTAATAATATTAAGGGTGTGATTACAGGGAGATCGCCAAATACTGATGTTTTAGATCTGACCATGAAAATTGCAGATGGTGCTTCCATAAAAAAACCAGCTCAGCAATCGATGGCTGACTACCCTTCTGAGAAACAGGCAGCCAACCAGAATGATGCACTTATAGATAATAAAGTAGCGCAGGAATCAAGGGAGGCATTAAAACACATTATTCGCCTGGCAGAACGAAATGAGATTGATTCATTGCCACTTAAAAATGGAAATAAAGTTGAAGATATTATTATTGACCTTTTAAAGCCACAGCTTAGTGATTGGCTCAATAAAAATCTTCCAGGGATTGTTAATAATATAGTTCAGAAGGAGATCAAAAAACTGATTCCGCAAGATGAATAAAATACAATTTCAGATATTATTTTGCACTCTATTGCTGATTTCAACAGCCTCATCATCACATGCCGCAGATAACTTTGATCATGGCTTCTTTACTAAAGGTGAGAAATGGGATGATATTAAGCCCGTACCAGATATAAATTCAGAAGAAGCGTGCTCAATGCCTTTGGAGGAGTCGAATGCTTCAAAAGGCGAGCCTAGCAGGTCACGCAAGAGATACTCTAGACCTCATAAGAAAGTAGAGAAACCTATAAATCCTGTTGAACTAAAGGCGCCATTAGCAGAGAGCGAGCGCATTATCCCGCCAGGAGAAACGCTTGCAGAGATTATTACAGAGCAGACCAAACTCAATCCGCTTTTTGTACCAAAACGGCCTACGGCTCGCAAAGTGTATGATTATCGTGACCATATTCCGGAAAAATTCTATCGTGATAAAAAGCCTAATGAGGAAAACGCGCATATTCCCAAAATTCTATATCAGAAAGAATATTCATCACTTCTTTTCACGGCTATAGAAAAAAAAGATATCGGAGCTATTTCAACGCTTTTAGAAAGAGGCGCAGATATCAATGCAAGAACTCTGGACACCGGGTTCACGCCGCTTATGACTGCGGCTTGGTATAACAATGATCAGGCTGCCAGCTATTTGATTGTCAAAGGGGCTGATCTTAATAAGCAAAATGCTATTGGGCAAACTGCTTTACATATAGCAGTGGTTCGGGAGAATATAAACCTTATTTCCCTACTTCTCCGTTCGGGTGCAAGGTGGGATATACCTGATAATAACAACAAGAAAGCTGTAGAATATGCCTATCCTAACCTTCGTGACCGCATATATTTAGCTATCGCCGAGCTATCTCCGGATAAAAACCATACATTGCTTCTAATGGTCTGTACCGATTCTCTGGCTACAGTTAAATACTTGATTGAACATGGTGCAAACATTGAAGTGCGCAATGTGAATCGCGAAACTCCATTAATAATTGCGGCCAAGCATGACAATGTGGAAATGGTAAACTTGCTTTTATCCTATGGTGCTCAGACAGGAGTTTATGATGCCCAAGGAGAAACACCTTTAGCAATTGCTAGATGTAAGAACAATCAGACAATGGTTAATATAATTGAGACCGTAGCCATTAAACGAGAGCTTGATAGCGGTATGGGCACGAGACCAAAGGATAATCCGGTTGTGGAAGTAATCAAGGCTGATCCAGTTGTTCAAGTGCAAAGAGTGGAACTAGCACCTGTAAATACTATGCAACCAACTATGCAGCCAACTATGCAGCCAGTGGTTAAAAATCTGCCGCCAAAACCTATGGTGGCTAAGCCTGAATTAATAATAGACACAGGTGCAAACCCAGCACCAAGCTCAGGTTTTTTCCAGAGCATTGCTAAGCTATTTAGTCATGATAAGCCGGATACTGTTGCTGTTGAGCCTAAAATCGCAGAAAATAAATTGCCGGTGATTGAAGACCGCCACCAACCGGAAGCAGCGGCTAAAAAAGAAGCTCTACAAGAAAATCAGACTTTAACCAGAAAAATAGCTGATGCGTTACATACCAGTACTTCGACGCTTGCCCATCCTCAGAAACCAAGTTCTGATACAGCTTTAGAGCATAGTAAGCCAGTATCTGAGCCACTACATGAGACCAAGCCACTTGAGGCTTCGCACGCTGTATCCGCGCCTGAAATTAAAGTCCACCATGATGAGGCTAAGCAACAGACTCCTCCAGCTCTTCAGACAAAAGAAGCGGAGATGCCAGAGATTAAAACTCAACCTGAAGGTGATAAATCTGTAACTGCGCAAAAGGGTTCGAGTAAGCCTGAAGCCAGCCTACACGCTAAAGATAATGAAATATCAGAAATTGAAGTCCCGGCTCCAAAAGTAATTCAGAAGCCAAAATCGATTATTCCTGATGGACTCCACGATTAAATCATGACGATATGCAAATTCTGTAATCATAAAAACCCGCCTCTCAATTTATTCTGTCAAGCATGCTCAAAGATTTTACCAGTTGCTGAGGTAAGTTATTTTGATCTGTTAGATTTAACCCCGATATTCACTTTGGATAGAGATTTACTGGACAGTAAATTTCATCAAAAATTAGCTAAGATCCACCCTGATAAATTTGTTGGACATACTTCAAAAGAAATGGAGTTGGCGCTTGACTATGCAGCAGCTATCACAGCGGCATATGAAACCTTAAAGTCGAAAAATAGCCAGGCTGAATATTTACTTTCTATGCACGGATATAGCCTGGACTCTATAAAACCTGATGATAATTCTATTCTAGAAATGATGGAATGGCGGGAACAGCTGGATAATATAAGTGACCGTGCCGGAGCAAAGCTGCTCTTACATTCAATGGAAAGGATTGAAAAGTCCGCATGGCTTGAATTAGAAAACGCGTTTGCGGTTTCCCAATACCCCGCAGCACAAGCAACACTTGCTAAGATTAAATTTGTTTCGCGGTTCATTGAAGAGCTTGATGCTAAGATTAATAATCTGGCAGAGTGATGATAACTATGTTAGACTTGACGTAAGGATAGGCAGGCAGCTGCTGCGTAAGCAGAGGAAAGTCTGGACTTCACAGGACAAAGGTGCCAGGTAATCCCTGGCTGAGGAAACTCAAGGGAAAGTGCCACAGAAAATATACCGCCAGCTTGCTGGTAAGGGTGAAATGGCGAGGTAAGAGCTCACCAGGCAATTGACAACAGTTGTCGTATGGTAAACCCCACCTGAAGCAAGACCATGTAGGTGTACATTTAGGGCTTGTCCGCTCTCGTACACGGGTAGGTCGCATGATCTGAATGGTAACATTCAGACAAGATTAATGGCTGCCAAAACAGAATCCGGCTTATAGCCTATCCTTACAGCAAGATCACTGCATAAGGAGGATTTTTGAGATGATTATTTGTGCGATAGGATCGGAAAGCCGCAGTGTACCCCTATGTACATGAGGACTTGAGAACCGCATCGCGCAAATAAGCGCTCAAAAGGACCCTTATGCTTTTTGAAATTAATGCTTGCATTAGTTTCGCCATTGAGGAACATAAGAGAGAACATACTTTTTTGAGAGCATATGGATAAGACAGATATGGTACTTACCACCCTTGAGAATCTTCCGGGGATGGATATTGAAGAGCATATAGGATTAGTTTCCGGCAATGCGGTTTTTGTACAGAGCACCTTTAAAGGCTTTATGAATAGTATCAAGTCGATATTTGGAGGAGAGCTTAAGGATTTTGATACAGCTATTCAGACGACCCGAAATGAGGCTCTTAATATGATGATGAATCAAGCGCGAAATCTCGGTTCAAATGCGGTGATTAATATCCGCTTTGAAAACTCACACACTGAACCTAATTTTACTGAAGTTTATGTATACGGAACTGCAGTGAAAGCGAATAAATACTAATCAATATAGTTGGTTAAGATTAATTTACTATGTACAGTAATGCCTAAAGCTGAGGCTTCTCCAGCTCTCAGTTCAATAATATACTTACATGGCTGCTTTGAAGGCAATAGGGTCTCATCTCTGGGTTTTGCTGCGTTATAGATCTGAAAAATCTCTCCATACTCATCGATAAATAATATATCCAATGGAATGAAAGTATTATGCATCCAGAATGAGTCGTAACTTGGGCTTGAATGCAGAAAAATCATCCCATGTCTTTTAGGCAGATAATTTATAAACATTAAACCCCTACTGAAATCTTGAGGCGTATGCGCAAGCTTTACAAATATATTTGCCTGTCCATTTGGAGTAACAATTGTGATTTCCTTAAAATCGCTTTTAAGCGATGCATACACGATTAATAAGATGAACAATCCACTCAATAAACCCTGTATTATCCTTATTCTCATTATATTTACCTAATTCTGATAAACAAAATTCTCACCGAGATAGATTGCTCTTACTTCCTTATTTTTTATAATATCCTTCGGCTTTCCTGAAATCAGTACGGAGCCATCATGAATAATATATGCGCGATCAATGATCGACAGTGCTTCACGCACATTATGATCTGTTATTATTATTCCTAACCCACGGCTTTTAAGGTGAAGAATCAGATCTTTGACTTCATGGACAGCAATAGGGTCTATGCCGGCAAGGGGTTCATCAAGTAGTAAAAAAGCTGGGTTTGATGCAAGAGAGCGCGCGATCTCAAGCCTGCGCCGTTCTCCTCCGGAAAGAGCTACAGAAGGGGAATATCGCAGGTGGGTGATGGAGAATTCAGCCAGCAGCTCATCAAGCTTTTTCATCCGCTCTTCCTCGATAGGAATATTGAGCTCAAGTATGGCGAGAATGTTTTGCTCTACATTCAATCCACGAAATATTGAAGGCTCCTGAGGCAAATAACCTATTCCCAGGCGCGAGCGCTGATACATTGGTAGATTGGTGATATTGTAATCATCAAGCAGAATGTCGCCCTGTTCAGGCATAACCAACCCTGTAACCATATAAAAAGAAGTGGTTTTCCCGGCTCCATTTGGCCCCAGTATACCTACGATCTCGCCGCGCGTTACCTCAAAGCTAACATCCCGGACAACCCTCCTTCCATGATAAGACTTCCCAATATTCTTTACATGCAGTTTAGTTGCCATTTTGTTTTCCCTCAGGCACAAATATACCTTTTACACGCTTATTATGATTATTCATAGTCATCAGACTTTCTCCAGTATTTTTATTGTGCACCAACTTATCGCCAAATAATTTGCTCTCTCCCTGATAAAGCTTAACATCATCAAAAAGTGTAGCTACTCCGGTTTCAACTATATACTCACCTCTTTTAGCTTCTGCTCTTTCCTTAGGGGATATAATCACCACATCGCCTTCTAGGATTATCTCCTTGATTTTGGAATCTTCTGGCAGATGATCATCTGCAGTCTGTACAGGAGTTTTGCCAACAAACAATACTGTCATAATTTTGCAGTGCATTTGTAGATCTTTCTGTGTAGCCTCAACCTTTCCTTCAAACACAGCCCGGTTCTCTTTTGGGAAGTAATGTAAAGTATCAGATAAAATCTCTATAGGATCATTCTCTTGATTTGTCTGAGTAGTAGCGAAGGCTTGGTTATAAAATAACACTGCAAACAAAAATAAGACTAAATAGGGCATTACGCTAATTACTTAGTACGAGTTATAACATATTGGGCAAGCACCTTCAGTAAGTTAGCTTGCTCGCCAAATACTCCTAAATGCTCTATAGCTTGAATAGCTAGCATTCTTGAATGCTCACGCGCTTGCTCAATGCCCAAACATGATACTAAAGTTGCTTTGCCAGCATTTTTGTCTTTCCCTACATTTTTTCCGGTCTCCTCACGTGTGCCTTCCGCATCAAGAAGGTCATCGGTAATCTGGAAAGCTAATCCCAGGTTATTTGCGTATGCCCTAAGTGCATTACGCAGATTCCTTGGTGCCCGTCCAAGTATCGCTCCGGCTTCGCACGATATTGCAAACAAGGCGCCGGTCTTCATACGTTGCAAGCGGACGATTTCATTAAAGTCAAGTTTCTGATTGGCTGCAAGAATGTCAATAACCTGTCCACCAACCATGCCAGCAAAGCCAGCAGCTTTGGAGACTGCTTCCACCAGTTCAATCCTTACCGCTGCATCTCGATGCGTTCCTTCATCAGCAAGCACTTCGAAAGCAAATGTAAGCAAGGCATCACCTGCTAGTATGGCAGTGGCCTCACCAAATTTTTTGTGGGAGCTGGGTTGACCTCTTCGCAAATCATCATTATCTATTGCTGGCAAATCATCATGAATTAAAGAGTATGAATGGATAAACTCAATGGCAGCAGCCGTTTGTAATGATGATTCTAAACTTACGCCAAATAGCTGTGATGAAATCACAGTAAGAAAAGGCCGCAACCTTTTGCCATGAGAAAGTGTGGAATATCGCATTGCTTCAAAAAGCTTCTGTTCCATCGCTTGATTAGCTTCTGGCAGAATCTCTTCGATTTTTTTGGTGAGTTGCTCACCAACTTCTTGCAACTTTTGTTCTAAAATATCAAATGCCACAGTTAACCTAAATGATGAGCTCCAATAGAAAGATATACTATATTATTGAGCAGGTAATAACAACAAATTTCAAAAAGGCAGCTCAAGAGAGAAGCTGCCTTTTAGATCAATTTTACAGATGGTGTCTTCGTGCAGCACGAATAGCCTTCCTGATTTGTACAGGATTGGATCCGTTACCACTACGTCGGCTAATCATTGCACGTGAAGGAATGAGTACACTATAAATGTCATCAGTAGCCTTTGGCTCAATAGCCTTGATTTCTTCCAACTCAAGTAGTGAAAGCTTCTTACCTTTATTAATCGCATATTCGATAATAAGGCGAGATTTTTCTTGAGCCTTGTTAGGGGCTAGACCAGCGTTTTGGATTAACCAATCCACTAAATCGATTGCAGTGGAGAAACTACCGCTTGCAGCTTCCTTCATTTGCTTACGATTAATGGTAAAGTCAGCTACAATTGCACTCATTGCGCTCAAAGAGTTAAGCAAAGCGTCATAGCTTTCAGTCACAAGTTCGCAAAGCTCATTGTAATCAGCAGTGCTTGTGAGAGGTAGGTTCTTGAGATCAGCCGCCGCGCCCATTAAAGCACCTAGTACTTTACCTGCTTTACCGCGAATGGTTTCAAGAGCTTCTGGATCCCGTCTGTATGGCAGTACCTGGCTTTGAGCAACAAACGCATTGGAAAATGCGATATAGTTATTATGCGTGCTATGCCAGGTTATTAGTTCACCTGCAAGGCGGGATAAATGTATCGCACAATTAGAAGCGAAAGAAAGGAAATCAAGAACATAGTCGCGATCATTGATAGCATCTAGCGAGTTGTTACACGCCTTATCAAAGCCGAGCATGCGAGCAACCATTTCCCTGCTAAGATTAAATGTATTACCTACCATTTCACCTGACGCGAAAGGAGATTCATTCATTCTTTTACGGTTATCTTTCACGCGGGAACGGTCACGTGAAAACATTTCAACGTAAGCCATTAGGTGATGACCGAAGGAAACCGGCTGGGTCAGTTGGTTATGTGCATTCCCTGGGAATATAGTTTTCACATTTTCTTCCGCTTTATCAATTAAAGCAGCTTGAAGATTTTGTATGGAAGAATCGAGAGTATCATAAGCATCTCTTACCCAAAGCTTAAAATCACCTGTGGTTTGATTGCTGTAAGCGCGAGCAACTGTGAGCCACTCAACCGCATTGCCTGCTAATTGCTTTAGACGTAAAGAAATATTTTCATAGATGTTCTTAGCGTTTTCATCAAAAACAAATTTCCCATCGATAACTTCTTTCTTAATAGCATCAAGAGCATCAGAGATTGCCTTACCAGAAGCCTCAGGGATAATGTTGCGTTTAATATGCATCTTCACCTGAGCTTTCAGGGATTCAACAGCGACAGCGTAAAAACGCTTGTCAAAATTTGAAGTCGAAATAATTTTCTGAATTGAATCATTAATTCCGCGACTAAAATGCCCACCCCAAAGAGGACTTGCCATTCCTTCAACCTGGATTACACTAGATGCAATGTTATCGTTATGGACATTGACATCATTATTAGTATCCGCAGTTTTTAGTTTTCGTGCTACCATATTGTTTCTACCTGTATTAAGTGTTAATGTTTAGTTAAAATTCATGGTAAATTAAATTATGAACAAGGTGAGATTTTTAACTATAAAAGTACTTTTTGCAAGTGTTTTTTTATCATTAAACTTCGTTTTTTGCAATATGTTTTTGCTTTTCGCTACATCAAAGCTGGCGTTTGCCAACACTTTTCCTATAAAATACAATGAAGTATCAAATCTTAAAAACAAGCAAAAGGTGGATAATTTTTTTAATTTAGTCAGTGACTACAATCCTATTCTTGAACCTAAAGTTGAATTAGAGTTACCAAATGGAAATAAAGCGATGCTTAAAGATTACAGAGGGCAACTGCTAGTTTTATATTTTTGGGCGACCTGGTGCAACGGATGCTTCAAAGAGCTGTCTGCCCTAGAAAAACTTAAGGAGAACTTACTCTATCGCGAGATTACTGATATTGACATCCTTACAGTCACGGTCGATTTTAAATCATGGGAACGCGTTCAAACTGCGCTAAGGCAAAATAACATTAAAAATATTGCACTGGCAGCGGATAGGCAAAAGTCACTTATGGCTGCGATGGGGGTAAAATCTCTGCCTACAGTATTTATTATCAATAAGGATGGGTATGTAGTGCTCAGGCATGAAGGGCAGAACTTGTGGGATGATGAATATATGACAGCCAAGCTTATAGAACTTAAAGACAAGGTTTCTGCGACCAGTGGTGCAGGAGTTAAAAAAGAAAATGACAGACCAGCTCAGTCTGATATAATATCTCAACGTAATAGTGCTAAAAGCAAAACCATAATTATTAATTAAAATGACCGAAAAACTTACCGTTGCTATAAAAAAATTACCTCAACTAGCTGAACTTTCCCTGCCTTTTTACGCCACCATCGGCAGCGCAGGTATGGATTTAGTTGCGGCTATTGATCAGGATATCGTCCTAAAGCCACTTGAGCGCAAGCTTGTGCCTACAGGTATTAGCATTGCTTTGCCTAATGGATATGAAGCCCAAGTCAGGCCTAGATCAGGGCTGACAATTAAACATGGTATATCGGTTGCTAACACCCCAGGAACTATTGATTCAGACTATAGAGGTGAGATCTGTGTTATATTGATTAACCTGAGCAATGAAGATTTTACTATCACCAGAGGCATGCGTATCGCCCAGATGATTGTTGCGCAATATAGCCGGGTGAACTGGAATGTGGTTCCTGAACTTCCGGAATCAGAGCGTGCAGAAGGTGGCTTCGGATCAACCGGTCTTAACAGTAAAGCCGCAGCTAACAGCTGACTATTGATTGCTCATTACCTGAGCGACCAGAGCAGAGTCTAGGTATGCTCTCACTTCTACAATTCGACCTTGGTTAAACTTAGTAATCCAACAATAGGTGTTGTTGAAATCGCCTCCTCCTTTGATATGCGATAATGCATGCATTTCAACAATGGCGAATGGTTCACTTATCAATATGCTATCAACTTTTAAAACCACTCCTTCTTCTAGTACTTTAGCCAATCGATCAAAAGTAGCGGCAAAAAATTCAGATTTACTTTTATATATACCAGCTAAAGGGTGTGTTCCCATAACTGTCCACTTGACATCTTCAGCAACATTTTTAAAGAATTCCTTACTTTGGCCTTTTTCTAAAAAACCAAATATACCATACACATATTCTTTAGTAAGTTGCATAAGAAATAAAAAATGAAGTTGTTTATCATTAATGCAAATTTAGAATGGAGAAAATGTGCTGTCAATGTTTATGGGCCATAGAAATGCCTCCTCTGCACATTCACTATCCAGAAGATTAATTAATAAAAAAAGGCAGCTTAAAGCTGCCTTTTTTAAACGAAAAAGCTTTGAATTACTTCTTGCTGCTTTCTTGTTTTGGTGTGCATGGCTTGCCATCTTTGGTTTTGCCATCTTTACCACAATCTTCAGTAGAAGTTTGGTCACCACCAGTTGCATCAGTTGCAGTTGCAGCAGCAGTTGTTTTACCTGCATCAGCAAGGTTAGCAGCTTTTGGTTGTTGAGCTGGTTGAGCAGCTTGTGCAGCTGGTTGGCTGGTTGCAGCAGCAGTAGAAGCTCCTGCAGCATATGCTGTAGATGCAGCTGTGATAGCCAAACCGACAATAATAGCTGATAATTTAGTCATAACTATTTACTCCATTAATATTTTAGTACTTTAAGTATTTATTTTTCCCTTCAAGGGTAATATCAAACTGATATTTGATACTTTCTTGGTCATCATTGTTATAGATTTTTTCACCTTTTGCAACAAGTAAATCTCTCTTATTTGCGTCCACTTCATAATTTAAAATATGATCAAAGTCGTTATATGCTTGATTTTCAAAAAACATCACTGTTTCTAAGGGCAAAAAATCCTTATGCAATATTCTAAAATTAATAAATGGGGCCCGGTCATTTAGTGCTCCAGGGAGTACTGTAAGGAAGCTGTAGCCGCCAAAATTATCCGTTATTGCTGTGCCGGTATTTATAAATTTTTTATCACGCTTACGGTGGTCCTCGGTGAAATCCTTCATAAGTCCCAGGCTATCGGCTTGCCATATTTGCACGATAGCACCGGCAACAGGCACGCATTTCCTGTCAGTTATCATGCCGGTAAGCAATATATAGTCGCCGCGAGCAAGCTCCACTCCTCCAGTGTGCCTGCGGAGGTTATTGCTTTTGCTGATAGTCGGCCAGCGTTTTAATTGCCAGATCGCTGGCGTAATCTCACACTGATCTTTCATAGACTGCTCCTCAGCATAAGCTGTGGGGGCAACTAGTAACATTAGCAATAATATGGAAATAGTTCTCATTAGGCCATCTCAATAACTTTTTTCATAAAACAATACTAAAAGCATTTCGAGAATTGGCTAGGAATGCAAGCGGCGAGCATGAGGCGCGTATCCTTCATACGTAACGAATGCGAGACCCGAAGCAAGACGCCGCCAATTCTTGAAAGGCGAAGAGTAAAATTACATATTGTCTTATAAATAATAACACCATACACTCGGATGATAAATATAAACTTTCATGCAATATGACAACGTTTGCACCTAGACACATTAGAGACGTTAAAGATTTAACTCCCGAAGAATTGCTACAGTTACTGGAAATCGCGCGCGTGCTTCGTATGGCTATGGAGCGGAATGATCAGGAGAAGCTTAAAGAACTTGAGCATAGCAGGCCTATGCTACTCATGCTTTTAGAATATCTAATTATCAATAGCGATAACCCTAATATTGATCAAGGCATGGTTTTGCTCTTAGAAAAGTTTTTAGGGATAAGTCTAAGCAAAAACAAGGATAAAGATAAAGACCTTGAAGAAGAGAGGGAAGAAGAGCTTTCCGAAGAAGAGAAAAAGCGCCGGATGCAACATATGATGTATGAAGTTTATAAAACTCTAAATCCTCACCAAATAGCTGGCGAAACTGCTATGCAGAATTTCATCGATAATGTTAGAACTAGAGGGATAAAGGTTGCCATGCAGCATGAGGGTAAAGAATTCGCAAGTCAATTTAGGCCCGGGGATCTGAAAAATCTTGAATCGTATAAACACAGCTTTGTGAGCGCGTTGGCCAAGGAAGGCCATAAAGGTGGCGGAAAGGGAATATAATATTTCTACAAATGCTGGCTGCGTGTATCCCAGTTGAGAAGCTTGATCCCGGTAATCAGGGCGGCTAAGATATTGCCGTACATGAATATGACCATCCAGATATGCTTAGTGGCCAGGCTGTTAAAAACTAATGAAAGGACGATAAACAATGTGCCTATACCACCAGCCAGGCCCACCTTTTTCCAGGCGAATCTGCGGTTAAACTGACCCACCAAAACCGCGGCACCGGCAAGGAGCGGTAACAAAGCCGTGTATAGTGGCCAGATAAGTCGTTGATTGCCGTTTACGACATTAAATCTGGTATCTTTATCGTTGATATTAAAACTAGTAAATAGCTGATGAATATATAATTCATTTGATTCTAACTGGCGGTTTATTTGCGAAGGCTCATACTTGGCCATACTAAATTTATAGGAATTAAAAGTGACTATCGATATATTGCCGGTTTTAACATTCTTCTCCTGGTGTGAACCGTTATAAAGCACAAATTCCGGACCGGTATCAGTGCGGATAATATATCCAGATTCAGCAATTATGGTCACGGGCTTAAGGTTATCAAACATATTGTGTATGAAAATCCCTTTAAAATAATTGTCGCCTGCCTTCTCAGCTATATATAAGGTAATATTATTTGATTGAGTATTGAATACCCCTTCTTCCAAAAGCAAGGTTGCAAATTGGTTTTTATAATATTCCTTCGAGTCTTTAAAATCCCTATAGCTCTTGGGTAAAAAATAAAAGGAAATAGAATAATGAATAAGACAAATAAGAAGTGAGTAGATAATTACAGGCTTGAGGATCTGCCAGTTATCTAAGCCGGCATTGCGCAAAATAATGATTTCACGCTCATGGTATAAATGATAGAGCAGCGCAATTGCAGCAATAAACAGTGAGACTGGAATTACTACATAAGTCATTGGTATGAGTAACTGTATTGTGATTTTAGCAAAGGAGAATAATGATAGTCCTCGCGCAGTAATCAGCTCAACAAACCGTAGAGCTTGAGTTAGCCAAACCATAACTATTGAAACAGTAAATATAGTAAAAAAGTACCTGGAGAGCTGCCGATAAATATACTTGTTATAAGTAGCCATATATCAAAGCTCTATGCAGCCTGTTTTCTCTGATCAGCAATTGACTTGCTACATTCGGCCATCGTTCGTGAACTGCGGGAGATCGAGTCGGTCATATAAAAATTCTGTATAGGGTTATGATAGAAATCTGAAGTAAAATCTTTCATTTTGCCTAACTCTTTTGGGAATGTTTCCGCTCTTGTAACATCCATTTTGGCGAACACGCTATTAACTTTTGCCATTTGCTTGCGGACTTCTGCGTGTGAACTATAACCTAAGTTATTTCCTGTAGCCTGCGCTAGTTCACAAATAATCTTCCAGTCTTCCCGAGCTTCATTCGGCGGGAATACGGCTCTTTCAGTTTGCTGGACACGCCCTTCAAGGTTGACATAGGTTGCAGATTTCTCCGTATAAGCTGCAGCAGGTAGGATAACATTGGCTCTATAAGCTGATTTATCTCCATGATGTCCGATATATACGACAAAAGTATTGGGGCTTAGGTTGCTGAGATCTATTTCATCTGCTCCCATAAGAAAGAGAATCTTCATATCAGCAGCAAGCATGGAACTTGTATTGAGGCCATCTTGATCGGGAATAAATCCTATATCGAGTCCGCCAACCCTGGAAGCTGAACGTTGAAGAATGTTAAACCCATTCCAGGTTTCTGTTACAAAACCAAATTTTAACGCTAGTTTTTTGGCGTAGTAAATAGTGGCTTCGCAATCATCTCGGGCTGTCACGCCGGAGCCAATAATCAGCATAGGTTTTTTGTATTGCTTCAGAGTTTCACAATAAGGGTTAAGCCCTTCAGCAATTTGTTTTAGCAGCCAGGGATTTTCACCCAAATGCTTGTAATCATAGTTGAGATCAATCTTTTCGCCTATGAGTGCTACCTTCATTTTTGATTGCAGCTGCGCCTTGCGGATGCGGGTATTCAGTATTGCCGCTTCATGCCTTGGGTTGCAACCGATCAAAAGCGTGAAATCTGCCTGCTCAATTCCGGAAATAGTGGTGTTGAAGATATAAAGCGCGCGCTCGGCATTATCGAGCTGGCTTCCATCTTGCCTACAGTCATAATTTTTGGAGCCAATTTTCTGAAGGTATTGTTTCATAACCAGCATGGTTTCAACATCTGTAAGGTCGCCTGCAATTGCCCCTATTTTAGTTGAATCAGCGGCTTTGATTTTTTCAGCTAGTAACTTATAAGCATCTTCCCAGGAGCTTTCCTTCAGTTTGCCCTGCTCATCACATACCATAGGAACATCAAGTCTTTGATATTTAAGGCCATCATATGCAAATCTGGTTTTGTCCGATATCCACTCCTCATTGATTTCTTCATTCAACCTTGGAAGTATTCGCATGACTTCATTGCCTCTCGTATCGACTCTGATGTTAGATCCCACTGCATCAAGCACATCTATCGATTCAGTTTTTGCCAGCTCCCAGCTTCGCGCCTTGAAAGCATATGGCTTTGAAGTTAAAGCACCTACAGGGCACAAGTCGATAATATTACCGGAGAGTTCGGAGGTGATGGATTTTTCAATATAGGTGCTAATTTCCATATCTTCACCCCGGTTCACAGCACCGAGCTCATCAGTGCCAGCTACGTCCTCGATAAAACGAACGCAGCGGGTGCAATGGATACACCTGGTCATAAAGGTATTGATCAACGGGCCCATGTACTTGTCTTTAACTGCGCGCTTCTCTTCTTTATAACGGCTGGTGGCGAGCCCATAGGTCATGGCCTGATCCTGAAGATCACATTCTCCTCCCTGATCGCAGATGGGACAATCAAGTGGGTGGTTCATAAGGAGGAATTCCATCACCCCTTCACGCATTTTCTTTACCGCTGGGGTGTCAGTATGGATTACCATTCCTTCTGCTGCTGGCTGGGCACAGCTGGCCACAGGCTTAGGCATCTTTTCTACCTGCACTATGCACATGCGGCAATTACCTGCAATAGCTAAGCGCTCATGGTAACAAAATCTGGGGATCTCAGCGCCGGCTTGTTCGCAGGCTTGCAGGACTGTCATCCCTGGCTGAATTTCAATTTTTTTCCCATTAACTGTAACGGAAGCCATAGCACCACTAATAATTTATCTCCCCTTTTTTATAACACACGCCCAGTGGTTCTTCCAGTAAATATTGCCAAGAGCATAGGTCATGCTATTATTGCAGAGATTCATAGCAGTGTTTGATAATGACTCCAGACTTTCATGCAATATTTACCGGGCTTTGTTATAAAATTGCTCCGTTATACATCTTAATTTTTCTCGGAATCCTTGCCGGCAAGTTCCTTAAAGTAGATCGGAAATCAATAGCAGCTTTATTGTTCTACATCATTGTTCCCATAGTATTTTTTGATTTTGCCCTTCACACCAAAATCCATACCTCATATCTCTTGCTCCCAATAATCTTCTATATAATGAGCATTACTTTGAGCCTTATCTACCTCAATATCAGCAAACAGGTGTGGAGAGAAGGCGCGCGGCCTAATGTTATTGGCTTTGCTGCGGGTACTGGCAACACTGGTTATTTTGGCCTGCCAGTAGCCCTGATGCTTTTTGACGCTCAGACAGTCGGTATATATATGCTCATGAACCTTGGTTTTTCTTTGTTTGATTACACCTTTGGGGCTTATGTTATGGCGCGTGGAAAGTATACTTCTCGGGAGGCTATCATTCAAGTCTCAAAGCTGCCGATGATCTATGCCTTCATCCTTGGACTTTTTCTTAATTATCTATTCGGCATTGAGCTGCCGTGTGAATTGCGTGATGTTACAGATAAAATGCGCAGTGCCTATGTAGTGTTGGGCATGATGATTATTGGGCTGGGTATCGCCTCAGTTCATACCTTCAGCTTGGATCTAAAGTTTCTCTCTATATTGCTTTCAGCCAAATTTATTGCAGCGCCGATTGTGGTCATGCTGATTATATGGATTGATAAATCCGCTTTCCATCTATTTGATCCCGAGATACATAAGGCGATGCTGCTTATGTCTTTTGTGCCTCCCGCGGCCAATACAGTGATATTCGCCACCCTTCACAATTCGCATCCGGAGGATGCTGCAACTGCAGTACTTATTGGAACCATTATAGCACTGATTTATTTACCCGCCGCGGTGGCTATATTTTTTTAATTATTCCAGGTGTAGAGCTCAAGCCCTAATATAACACAAGAGGAACAACTGCACGCCCCGCTGCTGCAGTTGTTTTCCGGCATGTAACGTGAAAGATTGTCTTTATCCATCCAACGTTCTAGCATCACCCGTAAGTGATCGCAATCGATGTGAAACTTATTTGACAGCTCGATAATGCTGCTTCGTGGGTTTTGCTTTATGTATTCCTTGATTGCTAGCAACAACATAGATGTAATCTATTCCAATTATGTTATCATTCTACACCCGAGCGCAGAGTTTGTTAATAAGTTTTTAGACCGGCATCTAACTAATACCTTTCCACCTAGCTTCTATTCCTGAGTTGTGGCGTCAATTGGTGAGAAGCCAGGTAAAAGCACAATCCTTGAACAATCCACTTCCGACTGGTCATATATAGGTACAGAATGTATAGCCCCACCATTAGTTTCCGTTTTTATAGCAAAATCGCTTGGCATTCCTCCAATTGTAAATGCAGCTATATGCAACTCTGGCGTAGAAACTACGCCACTGCTTATAGGTGGCGTTTCACCTAATATCTTTTTATTCTCATCAGATGAGTAGTTATGGTTGTAATGGGGTTGATCATTCGTAAAAACAGTACCCTTTCCTTTTAAAGCAAGCGACAATCTGATATGACTATCAGGGCTAGTATCTCTATGAAAATGATAAGAACTATGATAATCACTGCCATAGTTGTTTTGAAACTTCGGTGAAGGAAAAATATTAGTGAAAGATCCACATTCAGAGAGTTGATCCTCGAGTCTCTTTACAATGCTTATCATTAAGTTGATGGTTTTGATTGCATCGTCGCATGCGCTTCCGCTTTTATAGCCACATACTCCTTGTTTTTCTGGATCAAAACTCGCGTCTTTTTCAATGCGTCCATTGTCTCTATCATTCAGGTAATTTGTGAATTTACTATTAAATTTTTTGATTATGTCTTTGTGTATTGTAGCTTCTCTCATTAAGTTATGTTCCTCAGCTGAAAGAAAAGGAGCAAAAGCAAACTTGTTCTCAGGGCTTAAGCTTTTAATTGCTGCACACAGGTTCGCATGGATTTTGTTATCGTATTTTGCGTCAATAGTCATATCGCATCTCTTCTAGTCATATTTATAAATCCAGTATAGCACCTATATGTTAAGTAAATATTACAAATCAATAGATTTTCTTAAGTATTATTGCTAATTACTTTATTTTTGATTTATTGGAGGTGCCCGCAGCATGACGCCCCCAATTCAAGAAAGGTGAAGAGTAAAATGCTTGCAAATTCTTATGGTTGCTTTAGTACTTATATATATAAGTGTGGAGAACTATGCAGGTTTTAACCTTACAGGAATGGTTACGTGATAATGCTGAAAAGCCTTTGGATCGCGAATTGCTGCAATCGATAACTGAGAAATTTAGCCATAGCCGCCGTAACTTCACTGTTACTGGCAAAATGGATTTGAAAGGGGCTAATTTCGTAGGTCAGGATGTTAGCGGTCTGAGTTTAAGTATATATGATATCAGTGGCATTAACTTTAAAGGCGCAAAAGTTGATCGCAAACAATTCAGTTATATTATGAAATCTGCACGCCAGGGTAAAGTGAAGCTTGATGGCATAGTGCTGGCAGGTGTGGATTTGTCTGGGATGAATCTGCAGGGGTTGGACCTAAATGCTGTTAGTTTTAAGGACGTAAAACTGGATCGCAGCGCTTTATTTTCCATGATTGACGTGCTTCAGTCAGGAAAAGCTGACCTTTCGGGGTGCAATTTAAGTGGTGCCCAGCTGAACGGAGATGTATTAAATGAGCCTAACATAGGGATTAATGGCTTTCAGTATTTCGATCTTAGCGATATAAAATTTGATGGTGCAAATTTTGAGGGAGCTAATTTATCCGGCGCCATCTTAGATAGGACGAGTCTTGCTAAAGCCAATCTAACAAAGGTCACAATGATAGCCAGCTTTGCCCGGGATGCTAACTTCCAGGGCGCAGTTATGCGTGAAGCCAAATTGTGCAATTCTGATTTCTCATATTCTAATTTTGACGAAGCAGATCTAACGAATGCTGAGGTGTAAGGATGCAAGATAAACCCAGATTTGAAAGTGAACTATTAGGCAAGCCGACAAACTTTCTCAAAATCTCATGTCATGGCGCTAAATTTGAAAATATAGTCAATTCTACAGCTGCAACAATGCCTTCTGCTAAAGAATTAAAGGTGGCAGAAAAGGCTCCTCAAGAAAAAGTATCCCTTTTTAGGCGAATCTTTGGTAAAATACCAAAACAGTAAATTCAGATAATTAGAAAATGCACTTTATAGACGAAGCTAAAATTTACCTTAAAGCCGGTGATGGGGGTTTGGGTTGTATAGGTTTCCGCCGGGAAAAATTTATGGAATATGGTGGCCCTAATGGCGGTGATGGTGGGCGAGGCGGGGACATAATCCTGCGAGCTACGAAAGATCTAAATACTTTAATTGATTTTAGATATAAACAACACTTCCGTTCACAAAATGGTCAAGGTGGACGTGGGCAGAACTGTTCGGGAAAAGCCGGAGATCCGATGGTTATCATTGTTCCTGTAGGCACGCAGGTTTTAGGGGAAGATGGTAAAACCCTGCTTGTCGATATGGCGAATGATGGGCAGGAAGTCGTTATAGCTAAAGGCGGCGACGGGGGGTTTGGCAATACCCACTTTAAGAGTGCCACCAATCAGGCGCCGCGCCGCAATACTCCGGGCTATCCGGGTGATGAACTTTGGGTATGGCTGAAGCTCAAGCTGCTTTCAGATGTTGGCTTGATTGGTTTGCCCAATGCAGGGAAATCCACTTTTCTTTCCGTAGTTACATCGGCAAAGCCTAAGATCGCAGACTACCCTTTTACTACCTTAAAACCTCAACTAGGTGTGGTTTACACTGGAGACAGTGAATTTGTCATTGCAGATTTGCCAGGTCTTATTGAGGGCGCGAGTGAAGGCGTTGGCTTAGGGCACAGGTTCCTGAAGCACGTTGAGCGCTGCGGGGTCTTAGTGCATCTTATAGATGCAAGCAGTGATGACATTATCAGCTCCTATGAAACTATTCGCGGTGAATTGAAGAATTATTCGCCACTGCTTGAACATAAGGATGAAATCATAGTGTTGAACAAGATGGACTTATTTTCTGAAGCTGAAATGAAAGCGAAGATCAAGCTGATGAAAAAGCACTCAGGTAAAGAGGTGTTCGCCTGCTCAGCCGCAGCGATTATGGGCGTGGACAAAGTGATCTTCAAGCTGGCGCAGATTCTTGACGAGAACAAGCTTAAGTAAGGGTCTGTTTTAATTTCTTTTAACTCAACTGGCAGCAAGCCGCCAGTTTTAGCGACATTGCCATAAGTATTGTTAATACTTCCTAATTTTTAAATCATGAGTATTATACACTCAGGTTCGTTAAAATTGTAAGTGCACAATTATGACAGCTAAGTTGATTACTGCTAATAAACCAAAATCACTGATACTAAACCAGAACCGTATTGATTCTCTTTTTCTAAGAATTTCTAGCTACGTAGATGGTGCGCGTCGAAATATCCAGCGCAACATTGACTTGGAAATGATCAACGCCTATTGGCTAATCGGACGCGATATTATAAAAGAAGAGCAGTATGGGAAAGCCAAAGCCAGATATGGTGAAGCAATTTTAAAAACTATATCAGTTAAACTATCAGCCCAATATCCAAGAGGGTTTAGTGTTGATAGCTTAGAAAGGATGAGGAAATTTTATCTATTATATCAAACCGCTGGCAAGAATCAAAAATCCGCAACACTGTTGCGGAAATCAGGGATGCCTCAATTTTTGCCAAATTTGTCCTGGTCTCATTATATCTTGCTAATGAAAGTAACAAGAGCAGAAGCAAGGAGTTTCTATGCGATTGAGGCTAATAAAAATAATTGGTCTGTGAGAGAATTGGGTAGGCAAATAGGAAGCTTGTTATTTGATAGGTTGGCAAAGAGCAAGAATAAAGAAAAATTATTAACCCTAATACGTAAAGGACAAGAGATTAGTTCGCCTGAAGATGCTATTAAAGAGCCAGTAGTGTTTGAATTCTTGGGGATACCTGAATCACATCTTTTAGTCGAATCTAAACTCGAAACTGCTCTAATAAATAACCTGCAACATTTTCTACTTGAGCTTGGTAAAGGATTTGCGTTTATAGCAAGACAGCGACGCTTAACCTTAGATGGCAAGTATTTTTACGCAGACTTAGTTTTTTATCATGTTATTCTCAAGTGCTATGTGATAGTTGACATTAAAACGCATGAACTTACGCATGGTGATTTAGGGCAGATGCAGCTTTATGTCAATTATTTTGATAGTGAAGTTAAAGAAAAAAATGATAACACAACTATAGGATTAATATTATGTACTGAGAAAAGCGATGCCATGGTAAAATACACATTAGGTGATAAGACAAAGCAAATCTTTGCAAGTAAGTACCAGTTGTATTTACCAACGGAAGCTGAATTAGAAGCAGAGTTAAAAAAGGAAATCAAAGATATAAAGCAGCGAACTAGCTGAATCACATATTTAGCCAATCTTTTAGCTCAACTGGCAGCAAGCCGGCAGTTGTAGCGAATAGATATTAAGCCCTTATTTTTTCTTTGGGGCGCCAGAGGTCGGGATTACTTGATCATGCTTATCGTATTGTTATACAAATTGTATACAGTGGCTTAAACCCGTGCTAGCGCCTTCTCAACCTCAGAGGTGTCGATTTGTGCTGTTTTAAAGTAACCCATAACCTCAGCCGAAATCCGAAGCAGGGCTGCTTTATCATCGCCTTCTATTCGCATAATAAGAGCGTTTTGTGTATTAGAAGCGCGAAGCAACCACCAGCCATCTTTTTCAGTAACTCTGACCCCATCGAGGTCATTGAATGGCTTGTTATGCTCTTTCAGTATGGGCTTTACTCTTTCCACTATGGCAAACTTTTCCTCTTCTGAAACTTCTATGCGGAGCTCAGGTGTCGATACAGTGTGGGGGAAAGAATTGATAATATTGCTAAAGGTATCATTTTGCCGCGATAGTATGCCGATAAGTTTACATGCGCCGAAAAGGGCATCATCAAAGCCAAAGTAATCTTCGGCAAAGAATATATGTCCACTCATTTCACCAGCAAGCATGGCTTTTTCTTCCTTAAGCTTAGATTTAATCACCGAGTGTCCGGTTTTCCACATGATCGGTTTCGCACCGTATTCTTCAATGCGTTTAAAGATAGCGTTGCTGGTTTTGACGTCTGCAATTACCTTAGCACCGGGATGGGTTTTAGATAGCTCCTGAGTATATAACAGGAGCAACTGGTCGCCAAATATAATGCGTCCGGTATTATCAACGGCTCCTATGCGGTCGCCATCGCCATCAAAGGCAATACCCAGATCACATTTCTCCTTCTTCACCAATTCAATGAGTTGCTTGAGATTATCAGGGATGGTGGGGTCAGGATGATGAGCGGGGAAAGTGCCGTCGATTTTCTCGTTGATTAGAAAATGCTCGCCTGGAATGTTCTTGGTAAGCAAAGATACCATTTCACCGGTGGCGCCATTGCCTGGATCCCAGGCAACGCGAAGATTGCGATTGCATTTACCTAATCCTGACTTCAGCAATCGTTTCAGGTAATCAGGCTTGATATTGATCTCAGAGATTGCGCCAAGACCCGTAATGAAATTGCCGTTGGCAGCGATTTCAGAAAGTGCCTGAATCTTTTCCGCAAAGAAAGATGCTCCTCCTAACATCATCTTGAAGCCGTTTTGATCCGGAGGGTTATGTGAGCCTGTGATCTCAATTCCCGCATCACAACCCAGTTCAAAAGTAGTAAAATAAAGAGCAGGGGTAGGTACTAAACCTATGTGGATAACCTCTACGCCTGAATCAAGGAACCCTTGCACCAGCCCATCGTTGAGGTCGGGTGAGCTTAGTCGCCCATCATAGCCTACGCATACTTTGCCGTTATATCCGTACTGTCGCATGAATGCAGCAAAACTACGTCCGAGAAAATAAGCATCAAGTGCATTAAGATTTTTATCAATAGTGCCGCGAATATCATAAGCACGCATGATTGTAGAGTTGAACTCATAAACTGCAGTTTCTTTAGCTTTAGCCCATCGCATTTTGTACCTCAAAATTGCTTTTGTTTTTTATTATACTTGCCTACATTGGTAAGTATTTGTTCAATTGGAGTTAGAGTATTGCCGCGTATTTCTGTTTTATGTTCTGAGATCGCAATATTATTGCGGTCATCGATTGTATATTCAGTTATATCTGAGACTATGTCTTTTTTATCAAAGGTTATCGCCAGCACTCTTTGCTCGATAACGCGTGGGTCAAAAAAGGCAAACTTCTCGCTCTTATAACTTATATAATAAAAGACCTGAGGCCCATAATCTGATACCGAAGTCGGAGAACCGAGCTCATTGAGAACGTGGTGCTTGGAGCTCTGTCTAACTTTTATAATATCTACATTATTTTGCTCGAAGCTATAGCCATGTTGTTCCACCTCATGAGCACATGCGCTAAGTAATAAAGCACTAATTATAGAGATATGTTTCAAATTCATGATTTGCTTTCCTTTTGTTCTTTTGTTTTTTGTACAGCCTTTCGTCTTCGCAAATTATCACGCAATGATTTGGCCAGCTTATCCTTATCCTTCCTGAAACTGTTATTCTTATGACACTTAATATTAGACATTTAGCATGTTTTCAAATTGTTTCATACGATCAGGTGACATATTGCCAACCCTCTTTAACATTTTTAGCATAGTTATGTATTGCTTCAAAAGCCTATTTACTTCCTGAACGTTTCTGCCTGCGCCAGTAGCTATCCTTTTTTTGCGGGAAGCATTGATAAGTGCAGGGTTTCTACGCTCTTTTTTAGTCATAGAAAGAATAATAGCCTCCTGATGCGGGATAACTTTATCATCAATCGGCATATTGTTCATCATGTTTTTGATCTTTCCAAACCCCGGGATCATGCCGGCAATTTTCCCAATCCCGCCCATTTTCTTTATGCTTCTAAGTTGAGATAGCAAATCATCCATGTCGAATTTGCCTTTTTGAAGCTTTTTTGTCATTCGTTCTGCTTCTTGCTTATCAACAAGCTCACTAGCCTGTTCGACTAGAGAGATGACATCGCCCATATCAAGCATGCGCGCAGCAATACGATCCGGATAAAATTCTTCTAAATCAGCAGGCTTTTCACCTATACCAATAAATTTGATCGGGCAGCCGGTTATATGGCGCATACTGAGCGCAGCTCCGCCTCTGGCATCCCCATCGACTCGGGTAAGTATGACGCCAGTGAGACCGACTTTGTCATTGAACTCTTTTCCGATATTTACCGCATCCTGACCGGTTAAAGAATCGGCGACCAGCATAACTTCAATAGGATTGGTCAGCTTCTTGATATTGACCAGTTCACTGATAAGCTCATCATCTGTATGCAAACGACCTGCAGTGTCTAATAGCAGGACATCATAGCTTTGGGTTTGCGCCTGGGCTAGCGCACGCTTAGCAATCTCCAGTGGGTTTTGACCTGCAACTATATCAACGCAATCGATAGAGATCTGGCTGGCCAACGCAGCAAGCTGCTGCTGAGCTGCCGGGCGGTATGTATCGAGAGACGCCACCAGTACTTTCTTCTTTTGCTTAGTGGCCAGTTTGAATGCCAGCTTGCCTGTGGTTGTGGTTTTGCCCGAACCTTGCAGTCCCACCATCATGATGACTGCAGGAGGCTGAACAGTTAGGTTAAGTTCTTGGTTATCGCTGCTAAGAATAGCTGCGAGCTCATCGCTGACGATTTTAACCACCAGCTGCCCTGGGCTGATACTCTTTATAACTTCAGCGCCAACAGCTTTTTCTTTAACCTGATTTATAAACTCCTTTACAACCGGTAAAGCGACATCTGCCTCCAATAAAGCGATTCTGATTTCGCGCATCGCCTGATTTACATCATCTTCAGAAAGGAAGCCCCTGCCACGAAGTTTATCAAAAATCTTGGTTAGATTGTCGGATAGTGATGAAAATATGCTCATATCTTGCAGTATATTCCATTATATGTTATAAATTTCTTTCGGCATCAAGTAACCAATAATAGTAGTTAAATATAGCTTTTTCAAGGAAAAACGGCATTTCAGTTTATGTGCATTGGCCTTTTTGCAAGTCCAAATGCCCATACTGCGACTTTAACAGCCATGTGCGTGAAAGTATTGACCAGGATAGCTGGCTCAATGCTTATATTAAAGAACTGGATTATTATAAAGATATTCTGCATGGGAGAAAGATTACTAGCCTGTTTTTTGGCGGGGGTACGCCATCGCTTGCCGAGCCCCGAGTAATTGAAACCATCATAAATAAAATAGCCGTATCTGCTGATACAGAGATCACTATGGAAGCCAACCCGACTTCCATTGAGGCAAAGAGATTCGCTCAATATGCCAAAGCAGGGGTGAACCGAGTTTCAATAGGTGTTCAGAGCTTTAGGCCTGAGCAATTGAAGTTTCTCGGGCGTGAGCATTCCGGCGAGGAGGCAATGAAAGCAATTGAGCTCGCGCAAAAATATTTTCCCCGCTATTCTTTTGATTTGATTTACTCTTTGCCGGAGCAGTCGCTTGCCGACTGGCAAAAAGAGCTGGAATTCGCTTTGCGTTTAGCAAGCGGTCACCTGTCTTTGTATCAGCTTACCATTGAGAAAGGCACCAGGTTTTTCTCCGATCACAAGCGCAAGTTGTTTTCTATGCCAGATGATGACAGGTCAGCAGAGGCATTTACTCTGACTAACGCTATCATGGAATCACATCAGATGCCCGGGTATGAAGTTTCAAACTATGCGCGCGCTGGGCAGGAGTGCCAGCATAACCTAAACTATTGGCGCTATGGGGATTATATAGGTATCGGGCCAGGCGCGCATGGCAGGTATACCAATGAAGCCGGTGCAAAGCTTGCGACAATAGATCATTATTCCCCAGAAGAGTGGCTTAATTCCATAGGTACCCACGGGCATGGATTAAAAAGTGAAATCGCGCTTACTGCAGAAGAAGTGCATCAGGAAACCATACTGATGGGCATCCGGCTGCGAGAGGGTATTGATGCCTCCCTTGTCAAAGATAAAGACAAGCTAGCCTTTCTGGAGGGGCAAGGTTTAGTTATACTTGAGCAGGGCAATGTCAAAGCAACCCCCCAAGGCAGGCTTTTGCTAAATCGATTAGTTGCTGAGCTGTCATTGTAAGATACAACGCTGCGGGCTTATTATCTCGAAAATGCGGCTCCTTCAGATTTATTTTCAGTCAGGGGTGGTGTTGCTATGCTTTGTGAGCTGCAGAATTTTATTGCCACTTCGTCCGCGCCACCAACAGATGCAGCCTTACTTCCAGGGTTAATCAACGAATTAGATGATTTGAGTGCAGTTGATGCATAAACAGCAACCCTAGCATCAGCAAACCTAGCGTCCGCAGCAGACTTTGACTCAACAACCTTAGCAGCCTCAGCAGCAACCTTAGCAGCCTCTGCAGCAACCTTAGTAGCCTCGTCAGCTCTAATATAAGCAGCAACCTTAGCAGCCTCAGCCTCCGCAGCATCCGCATCAACCTTAGCAACCTTAGCAGCTCTGACAGCAAGACCAGCCTCAATAACTTTTATAAGAGTACTGGCAGCAGCCTTAATAGGCTCAGCATCATCTGCAGTGCTGGAAACAGAGCTAGCATCAATAGCTTTAATAAGAGCTTTGGCAGCGGCCTTAGTATCCTCCTTCGCCCTAATAGTCTCAGCCTCAGCAGCAACTTTAGCAGCAACCGCCGTCCTAATAGCCTCAGCCTCAGTAGCAACCTTAGCAGCAGCTTCCGCCCTAATAGTCTCAGCCTCAGCAGCAACCTTAGCTGCAGCGGCAGCCCTGGCGGCCTCCGCCCTGGCAGCCTCAGTCGCCTTAGCTAACCTAGCAATGGCAGCATTTCTGCCAGCTTCAGCAGCCCTAGCATTACGAGTATCAGGATCAAAAGCAGCTTTAGCATCAGCTGCACCAGCCTTATTAAAAATAGATGTATAAGCCTTTTCATCCTTTTTTATAAATGAATAAGTTGCATCAGCCATAATGCGAAGGAGCCTTAGCAAAGCTAGCTTTGGCATATTAGAGTTTTGCTCATTTTTACATATAGTAAGAAAGTGGTTTATCCAATGCTCTCTATGAAGTGGCTCTCGTTCGCTAAAAAGAAACGCTGCAACAGCAGATTGTTGGTCATTTGGCGATAACTCACTAAAAAATTTTGCGTCCTTATTATAAAAATACCCAGTATTGGGAGTGGTGTTATGTTGAAGCATAAAGATACTCATTATAGTTAATTTCGAAATTATATTTTATAAAAATATAAGCAGCAATGCGATTAATGTTAAGTTTTGGCAATGCTAAAATTTAATAAAATTGTTGTTGCATTATAGTATGTTTTATGCGTAAACTACTGTTTCAGACTGGAGAAGTCTGTCCGTCTTCGCTAATTTTGCCTTGGCAAAATTTAGCTACGACGTGATTTTTCTCGGCGTAGCCGTGCGAAACGGAACACCGCGCCGAAGCTTTAGCGTAGGCGGGTTGAAGCGTTCTAGATCCTAATTATTATATACTATACTTCATAATTGGAGGATAGCGATCTGGAGGCATCGGAGATTTGCGTTCACCAATCTTCACACATCCCATTTTTAAATAAAATCCTTCTGTATTGGGGTCGCTCCATAGGGTAAATTCCTTAGCTCCATAGTGAGTTGCAGTATTTACGCAATGTTTCCATAGTAGTTTACCATTGCCTCTAGCAATATAATTTGGATGCAAAAAGAACTTATCCAGTACTAGGTCAGCATTTTCTTCATAAGCAAAATAATAGAACCCAATAGTATTGCAACCAAGTGCTGCAACAAAAGTTTGGCCGGAAGTAATCTCTAATTCAGTTAAGCTATACAATGACATAAAGCCATCCATAAAGGCGCTATCGTAGCCCCAGTAGCCCTTTGAGGCGCGCATCAAATCATTTAATGGCTTTAAATCGGCCGGTTCAGCTTTCCTTACTAACATACAAGTTCTTAAATTTCATTTGCATCATGCTGAACGTTCAAATTCAGAGAGTCAAGCCAGAACTCCCGCTAGATTTTGCAAATGTAAAGCTTGCCTTTCGTTTTTATAAAGGTTACCTTTATAATTGCAGGAAGGATGGAGATATGAAAAATACACCTCGCAAATTGTCAGATAAGCTTTTATTTGCCCTCAAGAATCATCCAGTGGCATTTTTGAATGGGCCTCGTCAGGCTGGCAAAAGCACTCTGGTTCAGATGCTAAGCCAAAAAGAATTCCCTGCCGAATATATTACTTTTGATAAATCAACCCAAATGGCGGCTGCCGCAGATTCGCCTGAGAGTTTCTTGAGAATGCGCAAAGGCGCTGTGATATTAGATGAAGTACAAATGGTACCCGATATTTTTCGCGCATTAAAGTTGATAGTAGATGAAATTAGGCTTAAGGATAAAAAGAACAGCTTGGGTCGTTTTCTACTCACGGGTTCGGCTAATATTATGGCGCTTCCAAAGCTCTCTGACGCGTTGGTGGGGCGGATGAGTGTTAAAACCCTATATCCATATAGTGTATGTGAAGTACTAAATGGTAAAGGAGATTTCCTGAGCCAGTTGTTTTCAGGCAACTTCAAACTTCCAGCTAAAAAAGTAACTCTCGACCAAGCGATAGGCCTTGCCACATTTCCTGAGATATCAGGTGCGGATGCAGGCTCGCGTATAGAGTGGTTTGATGGCTATATAACCGCCATTCTGCAGCGCGATGTGCGGTTGCTTTCTGAAATAGAAAAAATTGGCATGTTACCTAATATGCTACGTGTATTAGCGACTCGAGCTGGTAAGCTGATGAACGATGCAGAAATCGCACGTGACCTTGGGTTTAACCCTGTTACAAGCAAGGCTTACCGTGGCATTTTACAAGCCATGTTTCTCCAGTTCGATGTGCAGCCCTGGTATCGTAATATAGGTAAAAGGTTGGTGAAATCCCCGAAGGGATATGTAATCGACACGCTAATGCTATGCCATTTGCTTGATTTTCAACTGGAGCACATGCGGGCGCGGAAACCTGAGATGTATGGGCATATAGTGGAAAACTTTGTCGCAACGGAAATGATCAAACTTCTATCCTTCAATGATATGCGTGCGAAGCTACTTCATTTCCGCACAAGTGATGGCCATGAAGTCGATTTTGTTTTGGAACGTCCTGATGGCTCATTAGCTAGTATCGAGGTTAAAACAGCCGACCGTGTTAATGCAGCAGACTTCAAAGGTATGCGCGTGCTGCAAGAGCTAGCAGGTAATGATTTCATCAGTGGAGTGGTGCTTTATAACGGAGATGAAATTGTACCCTTTAGTGATAGACAATTTGCTGTGCCAATCTCTTGCCTATGGGGTTAATTTCAAAATTAGTTCAATTTAAATGTTGATTTTATAATGCATTCTGTTATAATGGCTATATTATTCAATATAATGGGAAAATTATGGACACCTATGAACTGCCAAGTATACTGGCAACATGTTATTTAAAGTGGCAAAAATCCTCGCAACAACAAGATTGCGTTGAGGCTATGAATCAATGTTATAGTCAAGAAGGAGTTGAGTACTCGGCATGCATTAAAAAGTGCATTCAAGAATACGTCATAGCACCTAACTACTGTTCAAACGTCGAGGGCAGCGTGTGGAATGGTGTCAGTACTGTAGAGCAAAACTTGGAACTCTGCACGACTTCCTATTGTCGTGACGAGATCTAATAACGCTTTATTTATTTAGTTGCAGCCTTACGCATTAGAGCATCAACATTCGATACATCTAGCGCATGAACATTTTCAATGTCATATTTTTCCATGGTAGCTGCTACCAGTATGGCATTGATGATTAGATTGTTAATAAAACCATGTTGGTATTTTGGAACAACCTTTTGTTTTAGCTCATCTGCCGTTTTATCTGCAAATACACCAAGCAAATCTTTAACTTCCTTAATGTCATATACAGGGTCAGCCTTGCTGAAATTCTGTTTCATTTGAGCTAGTATAGCACTATGAATGTTGCCAACTCCTAAAATCTCCACACCTGCCT
>JABDBN010000012.1 GCA_013288625.1 Alphaproteobacteria bacterium
GCTAAGGAAAAGGATGTTAAGATTAAAATTGAAGTTGAGCCTGGTCTTAAAATTGTGGCTGATGAAATTATGATCGGACAGCTCATCCAGAACTTAGCTGCGAATGCTGCCAAGTATAACAAGCAAGGTGGTGAGATTATTATCCGCGCCTATAGCCGATATTCGAGTCAGGTTGCTATAGATTTTATCGATACTGGTATTGGTATTGCTGAAGACAATATTTCGAAGATTTTCAAAAAGTTCACTCGCATAAGCAATAAAGAGCAAAAGAAGACTATTGGTTATGGTATTGGGCTTGCTTATGCCAAAAGGGTCGCAGTGCTTCATGGTGGCAAGATCATGGTGCGCAGCAAGCTTGGTGTGGGAAGCGTATTCACCGTAATACTTCATAAGAGTTAAGAAGCACTAGCTATCCTATATAGTACACTGGCTTTGACAACAGGATGACCTATCCGGTGGGGGTTAACAAAGTCACCTTGCAAATCTCGTCGCATACCGATTTTTTCCATAACCCTAACGGATCTGGCGTTGTCTGGGATGGTGAATGAAACGATTTCACTTAGGCCTAGTTTGTTAAATCCATAATCCAGGGCAGCTTTAGCGCCTTCCTGGGCGTAACCCTTGCTCCAATATTGAGACCCCAACCGCCAAGCAATTTCTATAGCTGGGGTAAAGTGAGCTTCCCACTTAATTCTATTAAGACCAATGAAGCCAATCATGTCCCTGGTTTCTTTAACTTCAGTTGCAAAAAAGCAAAATTGTTCTGCTTCAAAGCTCTCATTACAAGCCTGCATAAATTCTGTTACTTGCTTCATGGTCAGGCATCCAAGTAGAAACTCAATGACCTTTGGATCTTGATTTATTTGCCATAATGCATCTGCATCCTCATCCTTCCAGGTGCGCAAGATAAGTCTTTCTGTCTCGATAATTTTCATGATTGCTAAACCCTATATCCTTATATATGGTACGTCATTTGATATTATATAGAGAAAAATCATGGAAACAACTACACTTACAGGAGATTCTAGCCTTGCTAATGCAGGTTTTGATAATCCACCTGCTAACCCGTTGCATTTGGTGCAAAGATGGCTTGAGCAAGCGGATAGCTTGAAAATTATTGAGCCGCGAGCTTTGGTATTATCAACTATGAGAGAGATTAGTAAGCCTTCTAGTCGTGTTGTTTTATTAAAAACCGTGAATGATACCGGTGTGATTTTTGCCAGCAGTGAGGTGAGTCAAAAGGGCAAAGATATAGAAGCTAACCCCGTAGCGGCTGGGACACTGTGGTGGCGCGAAACCATGCAGCAGATCAATTTTAGTGGCCAGGTTTCTCTTATGCCTGCGCACATAGCTGAAGATATTTTTAAAAATAGGATGCGTGAATCTCAGGCAGTTGCTGTTCTTTCCCAGCAAAGCGCGCCGATGACCGATGAGAAAAGCCTTAGGGAGGCCGTAGTAAAACTTGCCAAGAAGTCTGAAGCAATCCTGAAGCCCCCGCACTGGCATGCATACCAAATTACCATCGATACCATAGAGTTTTGGCATGGCCGACAAAATCGTTTTCACGATCGCCTGCGCTATGATCTTATGCGCGGTGAATGGCAGCACTACAAACTACAGCCCTGATAGACCCTAGTAATTATCCTCTTAATTGCACAAATTTATCAAGCAGGTTGGTCATCATGTTATTTATAGGTGCATAGTCATTAGCCACCAATTCATGTTTAGTTTGTGTAAACTTTGAAGGCTGCAAATCTTCAGGTACGGCTTCGATCATTGTATTAATGCCGTCTTTATCGATCTCCAAATGGCATTGGAAACCGTAAACCAATGGCTTGTACCTCACAATCTGGTTAGGACAACCGTCGCTGTGTGCGAGCAATGTCGAGTCTTCAAGTAGTCCTGGCATATCATTGTGCCAATGAATGACGGGGAACTTTGAAGGTAATGTTGTGAAGAGCGGATCTTTTGTTCCTTCTTGTGTAAGAGTTATTGGATAGACTCCAACTTCTTTTTCAGGGCTTCGTTTGGTTTTTGCGCCTAAAGATTCGCCGATAAGCTGTGCACCCAGACAGAATCCCAGGACCTTCTTGCCTTGTGAGATGCTCTCCTTGATCAGACTGATTTCATCAGCAAGATAAGGGGCTTCATCTAATTTCAAAGGGCTTTGGGGGCCACCCATGATGATAAGGCAATCAAAGTTATCAGCTTTTGGCAGCCTATCACCATTATAGGGTTTGCTAATTTGAAAGGTATATCCTTTACCATTAGCCCATGATTCAATTACGCCTGGTGTTTCAAAATCAGCATGGGTGATGCATAATATTTTCATGTTATTCCTCAATTATCAGTTTCAACCCGCATTAATAAAACGTACGTATGTGTTTGTAAAGATAATATTTCATTGTGGAGCTTTAAAGTGCTATCTCCATAACTGTTACCGGATGTCCTTTGAATTCATCTGAGGCGATTTTTTGCCATCCGAGCTGTTCGTAGTAGCTTGCACTGGCAGAATCAAAAGCAAATAGATAAAGTTTATCAAAGCCAAGATGCTTTGCGCTTTCTTTTGTGGCATCAATCAAAAGCTGGCCTATGCCCAGTTTTTGGTAAGCGGGGTCGACGCACAAATCACCTAACCATGGTGTGAGATCAGGGCGGACGCCATCGTTCACCTGCAGCGAGCAAGATCCCACCGGGATGTTGTCATTTAATGCAACATGAGCAAGGGGTAACGCATCCTGGTTACTCCATTTATGCATCCATGCTTCCACCTCCGTCACCATAATATCAGGTGTCCAAATTCTTCCAATCAATTCATGCCAGATTTGGGCAAGTCTTGGGATAGCATTGGGGTGGTTTTTAAGAAAGTCGATTTTGATCATATGATTTTCACAGCTCCTATAACCTTTCTCTGGAAATGTCCGCTTTATCGATTCCCATATCTTTATCCATTCCCATATATTTGACGTTCTTTGCGAGCGGCTTTGCAAGCTCCGGCACAGCCTTTACACACGTATCTACTATAGAACCGTCCACAAAAAACTCAGGGTGGATTTTGGCAATTTCATCTACTAGCTCAGGATTAATTCGACAGAAACTCTCCGCCACATTATAGGGCTTCTTATCTGACTTCATTATACCGATATTCATGGCTTCAAAGCATAACATTTGGGCTAGTCTTAAGTTCACAGGATCATGGACTAAATTTCCTAATTTACCATTGAGGAATGACGGATCAAAATAAGCTCTTACTCCATGGTTATCATTCCAACCTACAGAATGCCAGCCATAATTATGGCAATCATCAACTACTTTATTTAAAACCTCTTTTTGTATCTGTTGCCTTACTCTCATTAAATTCTCATTGGGATTCTTGCTGTGAGATAATATTACTCTTCTGCATTCTGGGCCCAGCTGAGTTTCTGCAGCAATTTTCTGTCTTTGCAGCTTTTCAACAAAACCACTTTTTCTAAAGTAGTCAGGTTGCAACGCTTCTATATGGCTTTTAGCAAACAAAGTGTCTTTATGTTCTGCTCCTAGTGAGGCTAACCATAAACCATAAGATTGCTTAAAGTATTCCAGAGCTTTGTTCTTGTCTCCTAAAGCTTCGTAAGCCATTGCTGTATTAGTCAATGCGCGTGCAATAAGGCTATAATTATCCGGGCAAAGAGATTTAAACATTCCAAGCGCTTCTTCAAGGTACTTGAAACCCCTAAGAGTATAAGCTTCCCCTCCTAAATCTCTATATGCAGCACCTACATTATTTAATGAATTGGCTGTATCAAGGTGATCCTTCTGAAAAAGAGCCCTTCTCATATTAAGCCCCATTTCAAGATACATTAAGCCAGTACGTAAATTGGCTTCTCCACCTATAGATATATTTGCAACTCCTGCATTATTTAATGCAGTGGCAACATCAGGATGATTACCAGGGAAAAGCCTTTTGAACATCGCAAGTGCATCACTAAAACACCATACGCCTTTAAGAGCATTGCCATTTCCTTCACAAGCCTGATAGGCTCTCCCGAGAGTGGTCAATGCATTCGCCACTGCTGGGTGATCTTCTAAGAACATCTCCTGTCTCATCGTTAAAGACTGTTCATAGTAATGCACTGCTTTATCAGGTTGGTGTATGTGCATATAATAATTACCAAGCCTATGACGCAGTAATTCTAGTTCTGTGTTAATGCCAGCCATATCAGTTGCTGCCTCAGCTACCACTCTAGCGCAACTTAATAGCCGCTTTGCTTGCTTTTGTTCCTCTACACTATAGGTCTGCGGATTTGGAAATATATCAACTATTGCTTTTAGAACGAATGATACGGTCTTATCATGATCATCAACATTGGCTCTCAGAACTTTCTGCAAATCTTTTTGCAAACTATAAGTCCCATCTTCTACTTTTTGCATCAGCTCAGTTTTTTCTGTTAATTCAAGCAGCCCCGTATTCAATCTTTCTTCATCCGGAAGGATCTCCTTCAGTAACTCAATCGGTATTACATCTCCTAGAAACGTACAGTATTTCAGTATTACTTTAGCTTCTTCCCCGAGTTTGTTTAGGTCAAACTTAATACTGCTTTTTAATGAATGGCTGGTAAAAGATGTTCCTTCTTTAGCTATATTAACTTCTGTGAGATCTGGAAGTTTGTAACTAATATATCTCCTATGCGAGAAGCTAGAATAGCTTCTATACCAATTAGATAAAGTTCCTATTTGCTTAGAGATAAATAAAGCTTGAGTGAATCTGTTCAGAGGTTGAGTCATTAGTCTGTTTAACATGCATTACCTGCTTTGAGATTAAATGACTCGAATTAAGCTAAAAAGAGTCTCATATAAGAGACCAAAACAAGCATGGAGAGTCAAGTATTTGTTTGTTAAATTTAATGCCCATGTTATATTTTCTCTATCCAACTAGAGCTATATTAAATGCTAAACCAAGTAAGCAATGCGTCTGCAAAAGTTACCGTAATTGGAGCGGGTCTCTCCGGGTTATCTGCGGCATATCGCCTTGTTGAAAAAGGTTTTGATGTCGATGTATATGAGGCCAGGCCAAGAGTTGGTGGTCGCGTGCACTCAGCCTTAATTAAAAATCTTGATGGTGAATATTCAGTAGCTGAACTTGGCGGACAGAATTTTGCGGATGGAGGCAGTGCGGATTATCTTTTAAATCTGGCTAAGGAACTAGGCATAACCGTTGAGGATAAATATAAGAATTTGTCTATGGTTTATTATAACGGCAAGCAATTCCTGGATCGCAGAAAATTAACCGAAGAAGCCGCCAGTAGAATTAGAAGTGCTGACCTAGACAAGCTTATAGAACAAACACAGTCCATTCAGGAAGTGCTAGATATTTTATTACCGGCGAGATACGGAGTTTATGACGATATAAAAGCAATGCTTGCATCGTTGCTCACTGCATACGAAGGGTCGCCTCCAGCCCTACTATCAACTCATCACAATGGAGAAACTTTAAAGCATATGCTAATGGGTGCTCTATCTGTGGAACACTCTGCGAGCACCATACATAGAATGTATATAAAAGACGGCAATGCACTTCTGCCATTAAAGCTTGCAGAAAAACTTGGGGGTAGGGTGCATCTATCTAAAGTCCTGGAGCGGGTCTCGCTTGTTGAAGGGGATAAAATTGCTTTAAAGTTTAAGGATGGTACAGAGACTAAAACTGATAAATTGGTATTATCTATTCCTGCATCGGTTTATAAGGATATTGTCTTTGAAGGTGATGTTATTACAAGCAGCCAGTTAAATGATATTAAATCAGTTCAGTATGGATGTAATGCAAAAGTATTGGTTCCAATCAGATATGAAAGCGAACAGTTTAATTGTGTAGTTACGGGTGGGGCAGTCGCTGCTTTCAATGATGATGGCAAACTTTTGATTTTTTATTTTACCTGCGATGATGGGTCAAATAGTTTTAAGCAACATCTGTACACAGAGACGCTGCCGGTATTCCAGCAAGGCCTTAATGATGCAATCATTTCTAAAGAGCAACCTGTTGATGCGGTTGAAGCGCAGTTGGGCAAGTATGAAGCCCCTGTGGCTAAGTCGTGGGTAAATGATGCTTTTTCCCGCGGCTCATATTCAAACTATGGTCTATCACTAAGTGCCAGATTTGAAGCAGTAGTTGACCACCATGGCTTTAAAGTAAAAGAAATATTCAAGCCGATTGCCGACAGAATTTACTTTGCTGGAGAGCACACAACCATATTAAATGCTATTGGCACCATGGAAGCCGCAGTGGAATCCGGTGTAAGAATTGCTTCTATTATTATAAGATCACAATCTCATTAGTTCTTGTATAGGTGAACAACTACAAAATATCTTCTCAAGCAATGAATTACAGCAGGATTCAGTTATAAGGAATTTCCAAATAACTGCTACAGACGGAAAGAATTACGATCCAAATTTTTAATGCCATTATCTCAGTTGGTTATAGAGTGAATTCAGAAACATTTTTTAGTTACCCATATTAGCCTCAGTAACAAGCCATTTTTCGTCATCGCTTGGGCTTCTAACTATTAGCTAGATTTTCTAATGCCTGACCGGTGACGCGCTGCACTGTCCATTCGCTCATAGGTATGGCGCCTATTGATTCATAGAAAGTTATAGCATCTTTGTTCCAATCCAATACCCACCATTCAAGTCTGCCACATCCTTCGGTTAGAGCTTTTTTCGCTAAGTGCTTGAATATTTTTTTGGCAATACCCTTGCGCCTGAAATCCGGTCTCACGAATACATCTTCGATATAGATGCCGGGCTTTGTCAGAAACGTTGAGAAATTATAGAAGTAGAGAGCAAAGCCCGCGGGCTTACCTTCCCACTCAGCAATAATGCAGTGCGCTTTTGGGTTGTTGCCAAATAACCACTTATGCACAAGATCGGGGTTGGCAAAGCATTCAAGAGAAAGCTGTTCGAATTCTGCAAGCTCTTTAATGTATTGCACAATTAGTTCAGCATCTTCTTTTTTAGCGTCTCGTAGTTCTATCATTTTTAAACTGCTTTGAATTCATTTAACTGGCACATTTTAGCGTAAAGGTGGTTTGCCGGCAACAAAATTAAAATTCACCATAACGTCTTTTAGGACTTGCCCACCAATTTCTTCATCCTTGGTTCTGGAATAATCCGCAACGCCACCCCATCTTTTATACGCTTGCAAAGCGCGCTGATTGCCTTCTAATGACCAAAGATATGCTGAAGTAATGCCTTGTCTTAAAAATCCATCTTTAGCTATTTTAAAAAGCATGTAACCAATGCCTTCCCCCCAATTCTCTTTTAAAACGTAAACAGCATAGATTTCACCTTGGCCTTCTTTATCTTTATCCCGGGCCTTACCAAATGAAATGAAACCTATGGCATCATAGTCGTGATAAGCTATCTGGACTGCTGATTCCTGGTGGCTCCTAAACACTCTTCTCCACGATTCTTCTCGTGCTGAAATACTAAGATTATCAAGATAGTCTTGTGGTACTAAGCCAGCATAGGTTTGCTGCCATGAGAGGACGTGGACTCTAGCGAGATCATTAAGCTCGTCCCATGCTACTGGTTTAAACAAGTAAGGCATATTCTTACCTTTTATTAGTTAAGCATGAGCTATTTTATCAGAATGTTTGCCTAAAGAGTATTGGAAGTTTTAAGGTAGGGGTATGAATGTTTAAGTTATATCTACATAACAGGTAGCGTTAGATGTAAATTTTGCCAGGGTGTAAAAAATATAATGCACTTTATGTTGAAATTTGCTATTATATTATGCG
This sequence comes from Alphaproteobacteria bacterium, assembly GCA_013288625.1. Lineage (GTDB taxonomy): Bacteria > Pseudomonadota > Alphaproteobacteria > Rickettsiales > Midichloriaceae > JABDBN01. The sequence continues at coordinate 7,770 of JABDBN010000012.1, forward strand.
AAAAATTGAATAAATGGAAAAGTCATGCCTAAGAAAAAGCCTGTGCCACCTCCGAGTAATCTCCTGATGCATCAAGATTTCACAACACTCCCTGCTGATTATAAGGCTAAAGAGCCTGACAATAGTGGCACACCAGATGATAGGCCCTTATCTCCTTATCAATCAGTTGTTACGGAACTTATCAATTCAACTGATGAATTAGCAGAGTTTGTAGAAAGGTATGCTGATTTTTTGGTTAGCTTAAGAAAAGGAAATGTCTTGGATCATCCCAAGTATGTAGAGTACTTGATGAAATTAAGAGGTGTGGTAGATGTCAGCAATAAGTTTGCCAGCTTCCTTGATGTAGTCGAAAGTGGATTGCAGGATGACTTTAGTGAAGCAAATCGCAGTTGCATTATTGACATCCTAAATGAGTATAAGAGCTTTTTTGAAGGCCGTAATGATCCTAAAATCCCTGTACATATTGGTACGTTTGATCGCTATATAGCATTTATAGATCGAGTTTTTGAAACAAAAGGTTATATAAACGAATCCGAGGAAGTAAACAACAAGTTGGCGGCAGAATTAGATACAAGCATTAATGCCTTTGCTCGTCAATCAGTTGCTGCTGATCGACCCCAAAATTGTCAAAAGCAAGCTGCATTAGAGGCTAAGACAGCTAAGGTTTACAATCATATACATATTAAATGTAGCTTAAGAGAAAATTTGCATAGCACTTTGTTAAACCTCGAGAATTTCCTTCTGAACGCCAGGCTTTTATTATCCGCTCAACCCAGAATGGATGCTGTTGAAGTATATTTAGAAATTAATAGAAACATGATAAATGTTCAGATTCGCTTGCTTGGGCATTTCAGTAAAACTCAGGATCCGGTGATGCAAAGGTGGGCTGTTTACAACGTGGACTTGAACAGAACGTATATGATGGAAAAGAAGATGCCTGCTTCTATATTGCTTACAGGAAAAAATAAAGAATTACTAAGCTATAGGGAAGCTAGCATTGTAGAAATTAGACCATTAATAGATTTCACAGTTAAGAGCAATTTAATCATTAAACAACTATTAAGTAAGCAAGGCAATGTTGATGAGCATTTGGCTTCTATATCTGAGTTGGTTGAAACCGAGCCCTGCAATCGAAATCCTTTAATGCGATTTATAGCCCTATCAACAGCTATCACTTGTCATAACACTAAGATTGACGTCACTGCAAACCTTAATGAAGTTCAAGTTGCTAGTTTGCAAGAGGCTATTGAAAAAGAAGCTTATTACCTGCGACGATTTACCGAAAATCTTGCAGCAGTTGAGCCTATGTGGAATCAAGAACTGTTTAAGTTTTTTAATAACTTTGTTTCTATTAAAAAGGATATTCAATTTATTATCAGTATTGCGGAATTGATCTTTCTCCAGTGTGAAACTCTTTTTAAAAGAGCAAATAAGGATAATTTAAAATTCAAGCGGCATATTGTTGACGTGCAAATTGAGCTTTTGGGAATGCAAAATACTATTTTGAAATTCATAAAGAAAAATTGCTCAGAAGATTATGTTACAGAGTTTTATATTAAAGAACAAAAGGGAATTGGGTTTGTCTATTACAATACAAAAGAAATAAATAAAAAGTTTGCCCAACGAGGAGATAATCGCACTGTTGTAAATGGTCTAATATTAAATGATATCCTGGATCGTAATATTCAAAGAAAGCTTGAACTCGAAGCTATAGTTCTCGAATTTTTGGCTGGACAAAGAGAGCCTAAGGATTCTGATTATCTTCATGCCAATGCTCTTGGTAATGATGATATTGAAAAATACCTAACTCAATGGGAACAAGAATCTGCGCAGCAAAGAGCTCTTGAAGATAAGAAAACTCCACCTCTGAGTAAGCAACAAAAGTTGAAAAAACTAGGTGAGAAGAAAAGAGAAAAAGACAGGGTTTCTGCTGCCGCCAAAGAAGAAGGTAAGAAAGCTAATCCAGCTCAAATAGAAGTGGTAACGACTACTTCCTCAAAAGTTACTGAACCGCTTGCATTAAAAATGGATGAGCTGCTGTTGACGCTTAACCCTGGGAAGTTTAATGCTGCAGACGTAAAGCGTGTTATCAATGAACTTCATGATCTCACCCTTACTTCCACTAATGATGAACTAATATTCAAAGCGCTATGTGCTATTGGTGACAGTTATGGTATGATTGCCGGCCACTTCTTAAATCATAAGAAGAAAGACCCGGAAGTAATGATCGTCTGTCTTAAACTTTCTTTAAATCTATATAGTCGTGCAGAACTTAAGTTAAGAAAGCTCGACAATATTCCCTTTGAAAACCACAGTATGTATTATACCTGGTTGATGGATTCCGTTTCGATTCAGAAGCAGCTATTAGATAAATATGTGCAAAAATTTGCTGCGCAACTGGCGCAGTCTGAATCTGTGCGAAAAAGCAAAAAAGCTGAGCAAGGTCAGCAATGGTATGAAAACCATGCTAAAGAGGGCTGGAAAGAATCTCACAATTCTATAAATAGAAAAGCCTTGGATCAAGCAATGAAAGCGGCTGAAGGTCTGCAACAGAATTTTGATGAGTTCTCAACCCACATTCAGCGAGGCAGACCTCAATTGGACTTTGATTGTGCTCCATCATATTCCTTCCAGCATCAGCTAAAACATGCTAAGAAAATAACTTTGCCTGAGGGAGGAGTTAGCCATGCTCTAGATGATGATTTAGAGCTTCCCAGCAATGATGGGGTTTTAGTAAGGGTGCCTTCAGAGGCAAACCCAGAGGGAATAACAGATGTAGTGCTGGCAGACCAACAGCCTCTGGATCCTAGGTACGTCCCAGTTCCAGTGCCTAGACTAATTTATATGGGTGGCATGGCATATGCTGTTTCAGTTTTTGCGACGGAATATCCTGTACCTCCAGGTTACATACCACCTTTGACAACCACTAGACAAATTGAGTATCAAAGTTATGCTGCATCTGGCAGCGATTCTCCAGCCTGTAGGCCACAACTGCTTATAGGTTGTGAGTTGCCGCCTGAAGTAATAGATAGAGCGCAGCGTCGTTATGCAGAGTCAGCTTTGGGCAGAGCGGCTTGATAACTAGGTTTTGATTTATTGGTAGACTTGGTTGCTCTTTGACGTTAGCATGCGCTTAATAATTTAACGTGAGGCAACAAAATGGCATCGATCTCAGATAATATTATATCAGTTGGATATAAAATATTAGACCTTATTCCTATATCAAAGGACTTTTTATTTACTCATGAGATGCAGAAAAAAGCGCATGAGCATGATATAGGATTAGAAGATGCCTTAAAATATAAGCTGCCTATTCATAAAGATGCAGACAAAGCCGGTGTACCATTAGTAGATGTGTTAAAATTCTCTAACTATGCGCAATTGCATGCATTCCAAAGAAATATATCTTTGGAGGATGCCTTACAATTCGCAAACCATTGCCAACTTTACTGCTATGAGGATGGAGGTTTTTCTCTAGGGAAAGCTTTAAAATACACTAAGAGTTTTTTTGATGATACTGGTTATTTTTTTAAAGGTCGCTATATTATTTACGAGGAATGCAGACCAGGCATGATTGATGGTGTCTGCTCCATTCCAACTGATTTTACTTCTCGGGTGCAGTTTGAGGCATACGAATTAGGAGCATCAAAAGATGAAGCTCTGAAGTTCAGATATTACTTTCAAGCTGATGCATTACGTACAGGTCTTTCTGCGGAAGATGCTTTAAGATTCACTGAGCTCAGTCAAGTATTTGCTCTAGAGCAAGGTTTGTCTGTTGAAGATTCATTGAAATTCACTAAGCTAATTCAAACTTATGCTTTGAAGTCCGGAGCCTCTATGGAACATGCTTTAGAGTTTACTTCGAATGCCCAACTTAATGCTCTGAAATATGGAGTGCCTGCAGAAGATGCTTTGAAATTTACCTCAGAGATCCAACTTAAAGCTCTTAAGTATGAAAGTGTCCCCGTGGAAGATGCTTTGAAATTTACCTCAGAGATCCAAGTTGATGCATTGGAATATGGAATGCCTGCCGATGATTCTTTAAAGTTTACCTCAAAGATCCAACTTAAAGCGTTGATTCGCCACAAGTTGCCTATAGAAGATGCTCTGAAGTTTACCTCAAATGTTCAACTAGAAGCGCTTGCGAAGGGAGCATCTATTACTGAAGCTTTACAAATTGGAAAACTGACTGAAGAAATTGTGAAGTCTGAGGAAGCTAATGATTTTTGCCTGGTTAGCGATGCTTTCGACAACGCACCCGCTCTTATACCAGATATCATTAATTGATATAAGTGATCAGAACCATTTTTTTCGTTTGAAGTATTTGTAAGGCAACCATGACGAGAAGAACATTAGGCATACTGCCATCGGGTAACCATAGTGCCATTTCAGTTCAGGCATGATGACAAAGTTCATGCCGTAGTAGCTGGCAATTAAAGTAGGCGGTAAGAAGACTACAGCAGCCACTGAAAGTATCTTAATAATGTTGGTTTGTTCGATGTTAATCATACCCAGAGTAGCATCAAGCAAGAAATGCACTTTATTAGAAATAAAAGAAACGTGGTCGCTAAGAGCTGCGATGTCTTTGGCTAGCGTTGAAAGCCGTACGTATGCACTGCCTTCTATTTCAACTAACTGGGATTGCGCAACATAACTGACCATACGGCTTAATGTGACCAGGCTTTCATGGATTTTAGACGCGAGATCATCAGTGCAACCCACTTTCTCCAGGACGTCCTGATAATCTGGTTTCTCTGTAGGGATCTGCTTCTTTCTGTGAAAGATTCTTCGTCCGAGCACATCGACATCTCTTCCAACGCTTTCCAGAATATCTGCTAAGTGATCTATAATACAATCCAGCAAGCCTATAAGTAAGGAATTAGCGGACTGACGAATGACAGGTAACTTCCCCACTCCTGTTGTGAAATTATGGAATGGAGTAGTTTCTACATAGCGGATAGTCACCAGCCTATTTCCAACTATAATAAACGTAACAACATGAATTTCAGGGTCTATGACGTCGGATTTTACTACAAGAACGGCAGTCATAAAAATAGCATTATTTTTCTCGTAGAGGCGGCTGGACACTTCAATCTCATGCATTTCATCACGAGAAGGCACATTGATACCTAAAAACTTTTCTACTTTTGCTTCCTCCTCCTTTGACAAATCAAGCAAATCAATCCATACAGTCTCTTCAGGAATGACCCCATCTTTAGGGGTGATAACTTTCTGCAAGCTATCATCTTGTTTAACGTATAATGTCATCATAAGCATAATCCAGCATTCAATCATACTCGATCTTAAGCAAACTTTAATGAGATATCTATTATTTTATTATTTGCCGGCTTTGAAGCAACCTTTCATATGGTCATTAATCATGCCGATAGCCTGCATATAGGCATAGATTATTGTCGAGCCAACAAAGCTCATTCCGCGCTTTTTTAAATCCTTTGAGAGTCTATCCGATTCGACGGTGCGGGTCGGTATGTCTTTAAGAGTTTTTGGGGAATTCACAATAGTTTTTCCATTTACAAAACGCCAGACATAAGAGTTAAATGAGCCAAACTCCTTTTGTATAGCCAGGAAAGCGATAGCGTTCTTGCGTACAGACCAGATCTTTAGGCGGTTGCGGATAATACCTGTATCTTCAAGCAGAGACTCCAAAGCACTATCAGTCATAGATGCCACTTTTTGCGGGTCGAAATTCTTAAAGGCCTTGCGATAGTTTTCCCGGCGCTTTAGAATCGTATACCAACTTAGGCCTGCCTGCGCTCCTTCAAGTGTAATCATTTCAAAATGCTTTTGATCGTTATGGACTGGAACGCCCCATTCATTATCATGATAATCAATATAATCAGGCTTATCATTGGGGCACCAGGCACACCTAATTTTTGAGGGCATTTTTAACCTATTGGAATTTGTTCAAATAGATATTACTCTAGATGGAATTTAAAGAAACTAGTAAAACACTATTATGTCGCAAAAGCTCTCAGATGCAGAAATATTAGAGTCATGGCAAGTTAACGCAAAGCCATGGATTAATGCTATTGATAACAAGGAAATCGAAAGCCGGCAGCTTGTTACGAATCAGGCCATTGTTGATGCTATTATAAATATCAAGCCGCATAGTGTATTAGATATAGGTTGTGGGGAAGGGTGGCTTGCTGCAAGCTTGATAGAGAAAGGGATAGATGTTTTTGGTATTGATGGAGTCCCTCATCTTATAGAAAAAGCCCGCAAAATTAAAAATGGTGAATTCGCGATTTGTACTTATGAAGAGCTTTCATCATATAAGTTCAACCGCAAGTTCGATTGCATGGTTTGCAATTTCTCTCTTATCGGCAAAGAGTCGACTGAAAGAGTTATAGCAAGCGCCAAGACATTGCTCAAGCCTGGTGGTAGATTTATAATCCAGACTTTGCACCCTGTAATTGCTTGCAGTGATATGCCCTATGAAGATGGGTGGCGCGAAGGATCATGGGCGGGATTTAGTAAGGATTTTACAAAGCCAGCACCTTGGTACTTCCGCACCCTTGAATCTTGGCTGAGATTATTCAGCGATAATGAACTGCAAATAAAACATATTGCTGAACCTATTAATCCTAAAACTAAAAAACCCGCTTCAATAGTTTTTGAAGTGAGTAAATCGATATATGCTCCCCTATTACATGAGAGTTAACTATTTATTAACGGTCCTTTGCTAGACTTTAGTTACTGTACAAGGGAGAAGGCCATGAAAGATGAGTATAGTTTTATTCTGGATAGAACCCATTTGGATATACGCAATGTTACCGAATTAGCTGAAGCAGCAGGTAGAATGCAAACCACAATACTTGAAAAATGCTCGGAGGAAGACGTGCCATTTTCTGAATATGCGGCGACCCGTCAGAAGTGCGTTCATGGGCTGATGGAAGAACTCGGGCAAAACCCGATATTTAATGACATTATGGATGTGGTATCAGCTTCTCAATTAGCAAGGTCAGATCTAAAGGTAAGATTCGCAGACAGCGAAGCAGCAATACCAGGTGCTGGTCATGGCTTCTATCTTTCTAATGAAGATGCGATTAAAGAAATTTATGATATTGAATCTTCACTTGCGGGGCGTTTATCAGTGGGAGACGTAGTAGTGGGCGGCGCTAAGAACAGTAATGCTTTAAGGGGTACCGTCCTCCATGAGTTTACTCACTTTGCTTTGGATGCAGTTTTTAAGAATAACTGTGCACCCTATTCAGTTATAGCATCCCCTGGGGACTTTAACCAAATAGTGCTGCAAACAATGCGCAATTTATACTCCTACTATTTGCCTGATACACCATTAAATGAGCAGCTTACTGCTAAAGAATTAGCCAACAGTCTGGTAGGGTTAGTAGATCCAGAGCTGGAGAAGGTTGTTGCTGTGTTTAAAGGTGCATATGAGGCAGAGAGATATAATGCTGAATTCGTTGTAAGATTACCACATATATTAGCTGAGTTTTATATAAACGAAAATTATAATCTGTCTCCAAAATTTCAAGCCTGCTTTGCCCCATTGATTTTATACTGGAAAGATGTCATTACGCCGGAAATGAGAAAACATGTTGATAGGCATTCAAAAGGTCATCTACTGACTACAGATCGTGTATATGAGGAGAATATGCTCGCCCATAGCGGTGAATATTATTTGCTGAGAGAAGGCGAGAAAACTCCTGCTGATGCTGCGCTGGCAATTATGGCAAAGGATTTAATTGATGCAATAGATAGTAATGATAAAGTGAAATATTCTGAGCTGATAAATGGGGCGAATGATGATAGGTTGCCTCGTATTGCGATGGCTCAAGCTATCTCACAAAATAAACTGGAAATATTCAATTTGGCATTTGCTAAGATTGAACCTGAGCATAAAAAATATCTCGGGTCGATATGGGTAAAGGCTCTTAGAAATGGGAGATATGATATGGCTGAGCAAATTCGGCCCTATATCAAAGATCGTTCCTATTTAGTGCAGATGCTCTCATTTGCACTAGAACGCAAGAGTTTATTTAACAAGTTGTTGCTTCCCTTTGCAAATGATCCCACGACATTAATGGAAATAGTGAGTCTGGATTTGGGAAAGCAAGATAGCCAACTAAGCAAGTTGCTGACGGAAAAAATCTTAGAAATGGATGCTGGTATTGTAAGCGCTGCACTGAAAAGAGCCATTGACAAGATCTCACTAATGAAGCCACAGAATTCTCTGGAATATGTAAAAAAAACCATGATGGTGATGTCACATTTTGGCAATAGGGATACGTTTGTGCATATGCTGCCCCATTTGGAAAGATCCTCAGAATTTTTAAAGCAAGCCTTAAATATGGCGGTGCGCATGGACAGAGCAGATCTGTTTAAGCAGATGCTACCACTGATAAAAACTACTCAGGAATTTGATGAAACTAGTAATAGTGTAATGTTTCAAAATAAATTAGATCTGTTTAAGCTAATGCTGCCAATGATAGAAGCTAGCCCAAAATTCAAAAAAAATGTTATGACTATGGTAATATATCAAGATAAACTAGATATGTTTAAGTTAATGCTACCAATGATAGAAACTTCCTCGGAATTCGATACGGCTGTTTTTAATGTAGTACTTCATGATAAAACAGATCTGTTTAAGCTAATGCTACCAATGATAGAAGCTTCCCCAGAATATCAAAAAGTAGTTTTGTTTAAGGTAATATATTACAACAAAGCTGAGATTTTTAAGCTAATGTTTCCAATACTTGAAACTAGTCCAAAACTTATGGAAGAAGCCTTTAATATGATAGTAAATTTTCACAAGGTAGATATTTTAATACAAATACTGCCTCTCATTCAAAAATCCCCAAATTATACAGAGTTGATGAAACATCTATCTGATGCTGCAACAAAGTTCAAAGACAAAGATATTTTGAGCATAATCCGTGAAGCAGAAGGGGTTAAGATGCATATAGCTTCAACGCCTGAACCTACATCAGCAAGTTCTTTTATTATGCCTAGCCTGCCTACTACGCCAGGTTATGAAAAGCAGGCTTTGCCTGACTCTGGTACTCAGCAAACTTCAAATACAACGTCTAGGCCTGTTACTCCTGACTTCGATGCAACATTAACATTGGCGGCGGTTGGAATCGCTAAAGTTACCCGTGCCAAAATTCCAGGTGGTACGCCAGTACAAGATGTAATAACGCGTCCTGTTATTGATGTACCGCTTAAACATGATGAGCCTAAAGTGGATTGGCCATCAACCGTTTTAAAAAAAGAAAAACACGTACAACATACTGCTCCTCAAAGCTGGCCTAAAGATAAGCTGCCTACTCCAAAAAAGAGCGCTGCGGATGATGTTATACCGCCTTTGGTAGATGCAGAGAAGCCAGTGACCCGCGCCGAAAAATTTAAAGCCCCAAAACCGGTTAAGAAAGATCGGTTGTCTAGTGCGACTCACGAAAATATAAGTCGCTAGGTATATGATGCTATTAGCGCAAATGAAAATAAGAAATGGCGTTATTTTCGATTTTGGTCAAAAACAAAAATAAGAAATGCAAAATACATTAAGGAGCTGATTCGCAATTCAATATATGAAGCTCACTTTTTAAGATTGCCACAGAGGCTAAAACTCATACCAGTAGGCACCATTTTGCGGTATTCAGATAAGTGCTAAACATTTATGTAGGTAATTCTATAGTATAAAAAACCTTATAACTCATCCTGGTAGATAAGGGTGGCCTCCTGATTGACATACTCACCTATAAGCTCGTGAGAATGATCGTCTGTTATTACGCTTATCTTTTGCTCAGCCTCAATTGCATCCTCAAGGAATTTTACTATTTCTGAGTGGCCTTCTTGCTTTGCAAGATCGAGTGGAGAGTCGCCATCCGAAGTCTTTATATGCAAGGCTGCTTTAGCGCTAACCAGCATTTTTACAATTTCTAACTTCCCCAAATGACATGCTAGCTTAAGTGTGGTGTGGCCATTATTCATTACTGCATTAATATAAGCCTTGTTTTCTATAAGTACTTTTGCAATCTCGGTATGTCCCGAGTTTACAGCCCTATAAAGTGGGGTAAAGCCATCCATTACTTTATTTACATCAGCATTATTTTCTATTAAAATTTTGACGACCTCGGTATGTCCTTCTTGAGCCGCATACCAAAGTGGAGTAGTGCCATCATTCTTTGCTTTATTTACATCGGCGCCATGAGCCAGAAGGATTTTTATACTCTCTATATGCTTATTCTGAGCAGCCATAAAAAGTGGAGTCACACCATCACTCGTCGCTTTATTAACATCAGCGCCGTGAGTTATGAGCCTTTCTATAACCTCAGCTTTACCCTTTTCAGCAGCTACAGCAATTGAAGTTGCACCATTATTCATTGCTTTATTAACATCAGCGCCCTGAGCTAGGAGCCTGTTTACAATCTCATTATAACCATTTTGAGCAGCTATATAAAGTGGGAGAGCGCCGGCTATATCCTTATCTACTAACTCTTTAATTAAGCCCGCTGGGTTATTTGCAATAGCTTGCTCAATCTCTTTGATGTTACCTGTATGACAGGCATGAATAAAGTACCCAACCTTAAATTCATTTTTCTCTTGTTCAGAGAAACTTTTAGCAATTGGTTCTTTAATTTCGAAAACTGAGTAGATGCACTGATCTTTGGCTGCTATCAACCCATGAATTTTGTTGGCGAAATCAGTAATTTTAATCACCTCTTCTTCAAGTACTTTGCCAGGATTGGCAATGACTTCAGATAGTTTTGGCGCAAGAATCAATTCATGGGTTTCGTCATCGATGTAAGTAGCTATTGATGCGGTTTGCATTAATTTGTAGCTAAGATTATCAATAAAATCTTCTATAGAAGAAGCCTCGTTATGAGTTTGTCGTGTATTAATGAAATTGTTCTTGTTCGAAAACCCCTCTAGACTTGCCAACAGTAAATGTTGAGAAGGAATATGATTAAAGAGCACCGACCCCTCACCTAAGAATTTGACAACTGTATTGGCTGTACCTCCATAGCAACTCCAAAAATGAATTTGTAATGGCATATAAGAGCCATACTCTTGAAGCCAGGAGAACAATTCGTATGTCGGCTGAGGGTCTTTGTCCTGAAGCCAAATGTAATGCTGCTCATAATACACAGCACCGTGGCCTACAATATTAATACGTGTATTCAGGTCGATCTTCCCTTGCAATACACTAATATCCTGTTTTGTAAGTGAGTTAATGCCATCACCAATCGCCAAGTAACCTGGCTGAGCATATAACTTGAGCAAATCCTTATGATAGGATTCGTTGCCAGAACCCAAGATCAATACAGCTTTTAATTTTCCAGCGCTCATAGTTTCAATATATATATTATAGACTGCAATTTTATCTTAATTAACTGGTAAAGACAATTTATTATTGCAATTTTTTATAAATATATGGCTTCAATATAATTTTGAGATCTGTTAAACTCATTATATAATGAGTTTAATTAACACCTTTAATAACTCGGCAGGGCTATAGTCCGAGTTTCAAGTCTTACACAGCCCTGCCAAACTCCACCTTCACCACCTTTCCATTCCCAGACAATTCATCCAGATGGTCAGCCCACCATTGCATCATGTTTCGGCGGTCGGGGAGGTGTTGGACGTGCTTGCTTGGAATTCTTTCGGGACTTGAGGTGTAGTATTAAGCCCCATAATTCTGCCGGACGGCGGACATAATTTTCGATTCTGAGTTTTTAAGTGTAACTAATGGAAATCAAGTATGCAAATAGTAATATATTAAATTTTCAAAAGCCCGCCTACGCTGACGCTTCGGCGTGACATTTCGTTTCGCACGTAACAAAGCGATAAATCACTTTGTTGCTAAATTTTGCCTTCAGCAAAATTAGCGAAGATGGATGGCGGATGGGGTGAGATTCGAACTCACGGTACGGGAGAACCGTACGTCGGTTTTCAAGACCGGTGCCTTAAACCGCTCGGCCACCCATCCACGTGACATGAAAACTACACTTTTACTGAGTTTACTGCAAGCAAAATATACAAGACTTCATTCAAGGCAGCGGTAAATTAACGGGGCGTTGAGGGGCTCTTCTGTCTTCAATTGCGAACTGAGCCATATGGTATGCGCAGACTGCGCCCCCACCAATGATCACAGCTGGCAATGATCCAACTGCTAAATACATAACCACCGAAGTCGCGGCGGAAGCCAAACCGCGGTCAAGCGATTTTAATCGGTCATGGTTTTGTGAACGTGCTCCGCTCAGGCATCCTAAAGCTAAGCCCAAACCTATAGTTCCTGTACCGAGGCTAAGGCATGCTGCAAGTGGAGTAGCGCTGACAAGTCCCAGAGCTGGCATAACCGTTCCTAAAGCCAGATTTTGGCTGAAGTAAACCGCCAGGGTACCAACAGATGTTTGTAGAGCTGCCTTTCCAGCTTCCTTCCTATTAACATTATTATTTGCAGCTGGTTGCGCGCGTTCCCGCGCTTCCCGATCCCGTGCCTCCTGCGCTTCCCGATCCCGTGCCTCCTGCGCTTCCCGTTCTGTTCTTTCCTGCTCAGCGCGTTCCCGCTCAGCTTCCCGCTCACGTTCCTGCGGCTGCCCTGCGGGGACTGGAGGTTGAGGCTGCACAGGCGGGGGAGTTAGGGCGCTAATGATCTGATTTATGTTGACCACCCTAACTTCAAGGTCAAGCAATTGATCATGCATCGAACGGAGACTAGATCCTATTATTTGTGAGTTGGGAGTATTGTTTGCTGCATCTGAAGCTGTCATAATCGCTGTTCTAGTCTCTTCAAGAGCTTGTTTCAATGTCTCTAGGTAAGCAATTGGTTGCAGTCCAGGAGTGGGTTGCTGAGATGCTAGGTTAAAGTTACTTCCATAATTTTCACGTATCCATTTATGCATTTCAGATAGGGGGGCCCTAAATGGATTAAGCCTTGCTTTAATTGCCACATCGGAAATGGCAAAAGTCTTTCCATATAACTGGGTTATGTGCTTTTCAACCTCAGAGATCAAATTAACGAAAGGATCAACCTCATCATGAGCTGGCTCTTTTGGGGCTACGTCAGAACCTGAGCTGCTTGATGCAGTAGCTGTTGAGTTTGCAGCAGTCGTTGTAGCTGTTGTAGTTGATGTGCTAGGTAATACTGTTGCGGCAGAACTAGAGCTGCTTGATGCAGTAGCTGTTGAGTTTGCAGCAGTAGTTGTAGTTGATGTGCTAGGTAATACTGTTGCGGCAGAACTAGAGCTGCTTGATGCAGTAGCTGGGTTTAGTACTGCAGTAGTTGTAGTTGATGTGCTAGAACTAGAGCTGGCATTGCTTGCAGCTGCAGAGCTAGCAACAACAGGAGTTGTTGTGGTCGTTGTTACAGTGGTTGTAGGCGGTGTGCTTACAGGCGTAGTATAGAAGCCTCTTAGACTTGTTGGAATTTTCGCTACCATTCCTGTAAGATTGTTCCATGTTGATCGTGAACTAGAGCTAGATGTTGTTGGAGCAGTGCTTGCAATAGAAGCCGTTGAAGTTGGTGTAGTAGTTGATGGGTTAGGTGCAGCCACGGTAGAACTAGAGCTGCTTGATAAACTAGATGTTGTATTAGAGCTAGATGTACTCGTTGCTGGGGTAGTGCTAGCAACAACTGGAGCTGTTGTGATTGTTGCAGATGGATTTGTTGAGCTGTTAGAACTATAACTGCTAGATGAGGCTGATGATTGTCGCTGCGAGAGAATCGTTAACTTTAAAGCAACAGCTTCTTTAGCAGTCATCAATGTTTGAGACATTTGCTCTAGCATAATTTCGGGATTTTGAACGTTGCCAATAGCAGCACTTTCATTAGTTACAAGTACAGTTCGCAATAACTTTTCAGCTTTTTCTAAGTTTGATTGAATTTCTCGTAATGACAGTTCTAATGATAGACTCTTTGGTTGATATGGAGTTAAAGCCTCGTTATTTAGGGTTAGCAAGCCGTTTGCCAAAGCTGTTATAGGATCTAGGGAATTCGCAAGGTCAGTTTTTATTTGATCAGCAGGTGCAGTACGAAAGCCCGCAGTGGCATCAGCTACATACTGTCTTACCTGGCGGAGCTGTTGATCAACAGTATTGTTAGCAGGTACTTGGTCATAATCATATTCAACGTTCTCTCTTTTATTTTCATTACCCTCTTTTCTTTCACTATTACTATTTAGATTAGCCTCAGATAATGCAGCATTTGGTTCTGCAGCGGCAGGTTGACCTAGTGGCTGTTTTCTTGCTTTCTTTTTTTTATCACGCTTTTTTGCGTTGCTTCTTGCATTCTTTCCAGGTTGTAAAGGTTCACCTAACATATCTATTTCTCCAATCCAATCGCTCTATTGTTCTTGTTTTTTAAAAATGTGCAAGCCAATAGATAGTTCGCTCTGAAGCTATTATAGCGGAATATTGTTACAATAATATTAAATATCTGAAAAAAGCTGTTAGAACGACAGTTTTGTGCCGGCAAGTACAATTGTGCCTCGGTTGCTTATTGCTGCACCCTTATGTTTCATGCGGAAAAGAGAGAGTTCGGCATAGGGCATAAAGCCTGGCATCAGCTTGTAGTCAGCGCCAATACATAGCAGTTCAAATCGGTTGAATCCCACATCAGAAAAGTTTGGGTCAAATGGGTGGGCGCTATTAGAATTAGCACGAATAGAATTGAAATAGGTGACACTGGTGCCTAATTTCCCCCGCTCATATCCGATTCCGGCAGTCCAGTAAGAAGCCCCGGACTTTTCGCCATTAACCTTGAATTTAGGAGAGGCGGAATGATGCCAGTCGCTATAAGAGCCGGCTAAGCTAAAACCCATATATTTTGCCAGAGCCCCAAGCTCCCAGGCGCGGAGATCATGGCGCGCCAAAGTTGAAGTCTTTCTTTTGGCTTTGCCCATTTGCCCGGTAAGTGCAGTGGCGAATTCTATATCTTTAAATTTGGTTTCATATTTTATGGCGCCATCAAATACGTTATTATATTCCTTATCGCTAGTTCTAAAAACAGATTGCGTCTTAGAAACTGTTCCGCGAAGTTCAGAGTCAATAATATAGGAAAAACCTGCCTGAAGCCCATTAACTTTTGGAGTAATGTAGGTAACTTTCCCTGCCGCAGATTCATGATCAGCATCTATAGGTAAAGATGGCCATTTTACAAAGTGCGAAGAGAATTTTTTAGAATCCTTAGAGGCGCCAGGAAGGTAAACAAACTCGCCTATCCATTTTTGGGCTTTGCCGTTAATACCACCGGGTAACCGAGCGATTGTATTGGCGGAAACCTGCATTTGTGCTGAAGCCGCTTGGCCGCCACCGAACTCTGATCTGCCATATTTGGATTCGACAAAAGCAAAAAGCTTTTTGCCAATTCTTGGGTTTGGGCCATTGTAGTGGGGCGAAGCATCTGCATACATCTGGATATAACCACCATACTTTAAATTACCGATTTTGCCCTGTGTATCAAGAACAATTCTGGTTTCGTTGACTATGGCTCCTTTATGCAAGGGGTTGCCATTAAGATCTGTGTTTAGAGCACTTTTCTGAGAACGATAGCCGGCCTGCGTATCCAGGGTTCCTCCCAATGTGACCTGAAAGTTTGAGGCTTTTTCAGCATTTGCTTTCGCCATCTCAGATGCGTGAGCGACGTGAGCAAAGCTCACGAATATTAGTGCAATGCTAATCTGTTTCATATATTTGTTCAAACTTAATTTGAGGTTGAATAATATTCTAATGAATCAAACAATGTCAATATTCTCTGCATGTAAAAAGTATTTTTTTTATTCGTGTTGTAAACCCACTACATGTATTGTTTTGCATTTACACTTGCAAGACTGGAGCTATAATAAATAGACATGTACGATGGATAATATAATATGCACACACTTTGGATAACAGATGCTTTTACTAATACGCCGCTAAAAGGTAATCCTGCAGGTGTATGTATCTTTGATGAATTTCCTGCGGATGAATGGATGCAAGGGGTGGCCAGTGATCTCGGTTTTTCCAATTCAGCTTTCCTTAAGAAACTCGGTCATAATCACTACCAGATAAGATGGTTTACTCCGCATTCCGAAGCGCCATTATGCGGGCATGCAAGTATCGCTTCCCTTCATGTGCTTGTCGAAGAGGGTTTGGTTGCAAAGAATTCTACGATTACCCTGGAAAGCTTGAGTGGGCAGCTGACAGTCACACAAAGTGATAACTGGTATACGCTGAATTTCCCATTGTATCCGATTCAACCCCGAGAACTGACTGCGCAGATGCGGGCTGTGTTAAACCATGAACCTGTATTTACCGGCTTTGCCCATAATATCCTGATTATGGAGTTTGCCGATGAAGGTGTGCTTTACGATTTGCAACCCGACCTTGAAGCGCTTAAGAAAATTGATTGCCGTGCTCTTGCTGCTACGGCTCCAGGAAAGGAATACGATTTTCTCTCGCGTTATTTCGCGCCGAAAGTCGGTATCAATGAAGATCCGGTTTGTGCCTCAGCGCACTGTCGGCTGATTCCCTACTGGTCTGAAAAGCTGGGCAAGCAAGAGATGATGGCATACCAGGCTTCAAAGCGGGGTGGGGTATTAAAATGTAAAAATTTAGGAAATAGAGTTTTAATTTCCGGAGAAGCTGTTACAGTATTCAAAGGTAAAATAGCAGATAACCAATTGAGTGAATTAAAACATGTTGCATAGTTACGATTGGGATCAATATTTCATGACCATGGCTTACCTGGTGTCGATGAAAAGCAAAGATCCTTCTACCCGTGTCGGGGCGGTGATTGTTGGCCCTGATCATGAGATCCGGTCGACCGGCTACAATGGATTGCCGCGGGGCGTTGCAGACCGCAAATATCGCTATGAGGATCGGGAATATAAATTGCTTGCAGTTAATCATGCTGAAGAAAATGCGATTTTACATTGTGCGATGAATGGGGTTTCCACCAAGGGTTGCCTGCTTTATTCTCAATGGATGCCGTGTTCGCGTTGTGCTAAATCCATCATTCAATCAGGAATTAAGGAAGTGGTATACCATGAGAAATTTCCTGGCAATCACATTCATAATGCTGCCGACTGGGTGCATAGTTTAGAGATTTCCAAAGAAATGCTGGCGGAATCTGGGGTGGTACTTCGCAGTTTTGATGGGCATTTGATTCAGATAGAAGGGCTTTTCAAAGAGCAAAAATTTAAGCTGGAAACGGCAAAGCACCCTTAATTCCAATTAGAAAAATTTAATATATTAATGGTTGCAATATGGCGTCATTTATACCTAAACTGAAGCTTCAGACTGGAAAATTCTGTCCGACATTCATTGTTTGGAACCCAAATAGCGCCTTGATACCGTCATTGCGAGCCCCACTTGGGGCGCGGCAAACCAGTGGTGCGGTGTCCCTAGATTGCCGCGTCGCTTACGCTCCTCGCAAAGACGGTACCAGGCCTTATTTTGGAGCAAAATAATACGGTACCAATGCCAAGATATAAACTTACCATAGAATATAACGGAAGCGGATTTGTCGGCTGGCAGCGGCAGCGCAATGGTCCGTCCGTACAGGTTGCGCTTGAAAACGCTATCTCAAAGTTCTCAGATGAAAAGATTAGCTTTGTCGCTGCAGGAAGAACGGATGCCGGAGTTCATGCTTTAGGGATGGTAGTCCACTTTGATATGGAAAAATACATGCCGGCTGCCGTCATTCAGGGCGCGTTAAACTACCATGCCCGATCTGATAAAATTGCTATAATTGCTGCCGAAGAAGTGAGCCCGGAGTTCCATGCCCGTTTCTCTGCTAAATCCCGTATGTATTTTTATAAAATTCTCAACCGACGTGCGCCCTCAGCAATCCATGATGGATTCGTCTGGCATATCAAGCCTAAGCTCGATACAGTTGCTATGCATGAGGCGGCGCAGCTGCTTGTTGGTAAGCACGATTTTGCCAGCTTTCGCTCTGTGCATTGTCAGGCTAAATCTTCGATAAAAACAATTGAGATGGTCAGTGTTGAAGCGGTTCGAGACGACATAGTTGAACTTTTTATTGAGGCGCCCTCATTTATGCGCAACCAGGTTCGCATCATTATGGGCTGTTTAGTTAAGGTGGGGATAGGCGACTGGCAAAAAGAGGATCTGCAAAAAGTAATCGATGCACGGAGTCGCCTACTTGCTGCTCAAACGGCTCCTGCACATGGGTTATACTTTTATTGTGCAAAATATTAAGATTTTATTAAAAATCCCCATTTTAATTGCATATTTACTTACGCAATGCTATCATTTGTACAATATTAAGTTATATAGAGTATTATGCATTTTGAGTTAGAGTATGTTGATCTTAAATTGGACTCCAGCAGACCTTTGGAAGTTTTTGGAGCCGTAGTGGGTGCTGCGATTGGTGCCTATGTCAGTTTAAAATTCAAGATAGTTTTTGCCGCACCGGCAGTTGCAGCTATAGCATACTCAGTTGTGATGCATCATAAACCTGGCACAGCTATAACAGAAGAAGTAATGCAAATTGTAGGAACTAATGCTCTTATAGGAGCAACTGGAGCAATTGTACTAGGAGCAAAGGTCGGTTCATATCTTGATGATGTTCGCGCTCAGGGCTTTGCTTTTGCAGCTGAAAATAATATGTCCGAGAAATCTGGAAGTTGGTATAAGTATTTTGCGAACCACACAAGTACTGCAAAAGATGCGGTATTGAATAATGCCCATGCGCAAATGATAAAAATACTAAAGTACTTGTTTAATCCCGAAACTGAAGCCCCAACTCCAGCCTCCCCAACTCCAGAGCCAACTCCTAAGCCAAAGGCAGAAAAAGCTCCGACTCCCGAGCCAACTCCAGTCAAAGATGATACTATATTCGGCAGAATGGATGGTATGAGAGAAGAAGTTTTGAATTCATATCACCAGTATCAGGAGCTTTACCATGATGCATGGAATTTGATGTTTGGAACTAATTCATCTGATGCTCACTAAAACCCCTCCTGGGCGCAGATAATTTTCTCTGACTAGAAGTATACCAAGTCTTTTTTTTAATTGATACTAGGAGCGCACAGCCGAGCCGTAGCTCGAAGAGCGAAGGCTGGAGCCGATGCCTATCCTTCATAGGTGAGGCGAAGCGCGCACAGCCGAGCCGTAGCTCGAAGAGCGTAGGCTGGACGACGTAGCAATAAATAAAAGACTTGGTATTAGACCTTGAGCCTAACATCAAGGTTGAATTTGCGCTATAATCAGGTACAATAAAAGCAGAATAATTCCATATCATATCAAATTGGCAGATAACACAGCAATAAACCTTTCTACCTCCCTCCCGGTATCTATAGAAGGAGAAATGAGAAAGTCCTATCTTGATTACGCTATGAGCGTAATTGTAAGTCGTGCGCTACCGGATGTCCGTGATGGCCTTAAGCCCGTTCACAGGCGCATTCTCTATACCATGCATGAGATGAACAACTATCATGATAAACCCTATAAAAAATCCGCTCGGGTAGTCGGGGATGTCATGGGTAAATATCACCCGCACGGTGGAGAAGCTATATATATGGCTTTAGTACGTCTGGCTCAGGATTTCTCTTTGCGGCTACCGCTTATCGATGGCCAAGGTAACTTTGGCTCCATGGATGGTGATTCGCCAGCGCAGATGCGTTATACCGAAGTGAGGCTTGCTAAAGTCTCTTCTACCATGCTTGCTGATATCGATTTTGCCACTGTGGATTTCCAGCCTAACTATGACGGCGCCGAAGAAGAACCCAAAGTGCTTCCAACCCAGTTTCCTAATATTCTTGTAAATGGTGGAAGCGGAATTGCAGTGGGTATGGCAACGAATATCCCAACTCATAATCTGGGAGAAGTTATTGATGCATGCTGTGCTTATATTGCAAATCCCGAAGTCACTACCGAAGAGTTATTACAGTTAGTACCTGGACCTGATTTCCCTACTGGCGGAATTATTTTGGGCTGTGAAAGAGCAAAAGTTGCTCTGGCCAGTGGGCGTGGTTCAGTCATAGTCCGCGGCAAAACCGATATTGAAGAAATCGGTGGTAGAAATGCGATAATAATCAAAGAAATCCCCTATCAGGTCAATAAATCAGAGTTGCTTAAACATGCTGAACAACTGGTGCGCGATAAAGTTATAGAGGGCATCTCAGAAATGCGCGATGAGTCTAATAAGCTGGGTGTCCGTATGGTCATTGAGCTGAAAAAAGATGCAGTTGCTGAAGTCGTACTCAATCAACTTTATAAATACACTAGCTTGCAAACCTCAATTGGGGTTAACATGTTAGCTTTAAACCATGGCAGACCTATGATGATGGGTTTGCGTCCGATTATTGTTGCCTTTGTTGAGTTCCGTGAAGAAGTAGTGACCCGCCGCATTGCCTTCAAACTCACTAAGGCTCGCGATCGTGCACATGTATTGATTGGATTGTCACTGGCCGTTGCCAATATCGATGAAGTGATCGCTATGATCAAAAGCTCAAGTGATCCTGCTGAAGCTAGACAAAAGCTCATGGATAAATTCTGGAATGCCCAAACTGTTATTCCTCTCCTTAAGCTGGTCGATGATTACCGCAATGAGCTTGTAGACAATAAATGCCGATTTACTGAAGAGCAGGCGACTGCAATTCTTGAGATGAAGCTTTCCCGACTTACCGGATTGGAGAAGAATAAGATTGAAGCAGAGCTTGCTGAACTCGCCAAGGAAATCAATAGCTTCCTTGAGCTTCTTGCCTCCAGAGAAAAGCTCATGGCGCTTATTAACACCGAGCTTCTTGAAATAAAAGAAAAGTATGCTACTCCCCGCCGCACTGAAATTCAGGTTTCTGATCTTGATGTTGATATTGAAGATCTTATTCAGCGCGAAGAGATGGTTGTAACCATCACCATGGGCGGCTATATCAAGCGCGTTCCGCTTGTTACATATCGTGCTCAAAAGCGTGGTGGCAAGGGGAGGGCTGCTATGACAGTCTATGAAGATGATATGACAACAGATATTATCGTTGCAAATACCCACACTACCATGTTGTTCTTCTCGGATATTGGAAAGGTCTACCGGCTTAAGGTATATAAACTTCCGCTTGGAACACCGCAGTCAAAAGGGCGTGCTCTGGTGAATTTGCTGCCGCTTGCTGAAGGTGAGAAAATCAATAACGTCACGGTTTTACCACAGGATGAAAATGCGGATGAGCAATATAGCATTATGTTTGCAACCCGCAAAGGAAATATAAGGCGCAATGCACTGAGTGCGTTTTACAGTATTCAGTCAAATGGCAAGATAGCGATTCGCCTTGATGAAGATGACAAGCTTATCGGGGTCAATATTTGTCGGGATACTGACCATGTGTTCCTATGCACAAAACGAGGTAAGGCCTTACGCTCGCCAGCTAATGGTGTCCGGGTATTCAAAAGCCGCACCTCAGATGGAGTGCGTGGTATTAAACTGGCTAAAGAAGGCGATGCAGTAGTATCCATGGCAATTCTATCGGAAATTTCCATGACTATTGAAAAGCGTGAGGAGTTCTTAAAAATTCCATTAGAAGCCAGATTGCAAGTTGCCAATACTGTGAACATAGAGATGTTTGGTGCCAAAATCCATGAAGCAGGAATTGAGGTATTGCAGGCATTGACGGTGGAAGAGGCCGCTGTGCTTGCCCGTGCTGAGCAGTTTATTTTGACCCTTACAGAAAACGGTTACGGAAAGCGAACCTCGGCTTATGAATATAGAATTACCGCGCGAGGCGGTCAGGGGGTAGCGAATATTGATACTACAGAGCGTAACGGTTCTGTGATCGCAAGCTTCCCGGTTTCAGCTACTGATCAGATCATTGTGATTACAAATGCCGGTACCTTGATCCGGACTGTGGTATCGACGATTCGAATAACCGGACGCAATGCCATGGGTGTTAAAATTATGGATCTGCGCGAAGGTGAAAAGGTGGTATCTGTCACTCGTGTGCTTTCAGAAAATATGGCGGATAATGATCAGATCCCACTGGAAGAGAGTGATATCCTCCCTGAAAATCAAGAGGAAGTAATTGTTGAAGACACCCCAACCTCTTAGAATTTAAGCACTTTTTTTGTTATTAGTTGTAAATTCAATCGCTCGTAGGAATGATTCTTCTAGTGACTTGCTTTTATAGCTGGATATGAATTTGGTAACTGTGCCCTCGTAGTGGAGTTTGCCATCGTGAAGTACACTAATCCGGTCACAAATTTCTTCAATATCCGCAAGAATGTGGGAAGTGAAAAATATTGAGCTGCCTTCCTGCTTATATTCTTTAAGCATTTTTTTAAGGTAAATTCTGGCACTGGGATCAAGACCCGTCATAGGCTCATCGAGGATTAGGAGTTTAGACTTGGATAGAAAAACAGAGATAAGGCCAAGCTTTTGCCCCATCCCTTTTGAATAGCTGCTCACGCGTTTATTTAACGCGCGCGGATCAAACCCTAATTCTACACATAGCTCTTCCGCTTTGGCTTTGTTGTAATGCTGTCCGTAATATCCGCAGGCAATAGATAGGAACTCATGTCCTTTCAGAAGATGAGACGGCATAAATTTCTCAGGAAGGTAAGTCACATTTTGTTTGGATTCCATATTGGTATTTATATTACCAAATATCCGAATCTCACCTTTGTCCTGACTTAAAAGGCCAAGTATAATTTTTATTATAGTGGTTTTGCCAATACCATTAAGGCCAACCAGACTATAGATCTCACCCTCTTTCATCTCAAAGCTAATGCCATCTAAGACAACATTATTTTTAAAACTCTTATAAATATCAATCACTTCTATTGGCGGGGTTTTTTTAACTTTCATATAGGCTCCATTTAACTTTTATTCCCTTCGGTTATTACCATAGTGGTCAGATTCATGGTCTGATTTGGCCTCAGTGTGAACTTAATAAGATCCTTATCATCTCCTAAGACTTCCACCTGAATATTATTATCAGTGCTTGCATATATATTGTCTTTTATATATACCAGCCTTCTTTTCCAGTTAGGTACTGTTTTGTCAAGGTTTTTAGCTTCCCAGATAAAATCAGCACTATGTCTGGATACAGATTTGATTGTCAGCTCAGTTCCGGTTTCTTGTGTTGTAAATTTCTTTCCATTCAACCAAATTACCCACTTGTCGTCACCATAATAAATAATTGAATTGAGATAGAAACCAATCCCACCAGTAGCCAAAATGCCAAGGGCTTCTTCACGCGCTGTATCGAAGCCTCTTAGAACATTGTCAATCTTATCAAGCTCCTCTTTTGTAAACATCGACGACCTGAGTGTTGTTCCCTGAACATCAGGCTGCTTTGCTTGCTGATCTGCGCTAGTAGTATTGCCTTTCTCCATGGTTTCATGCGAGGTGGTATCCCCACCGCCTTTGCCTTGCATCCTAGCTAGTTCCTCATCAGAGATGACTAATTCAGGATCGATTCCTTTTTTATCCAAAGGTGTGGTAATGGAAATCAAGCTAGTCATGGCGCTGTCCTTGACCACAATGCACTTACTTGATATCAGAGTTCTAACTTCTGTTATATCTTCCTGAGTTACTTCTTTTGACGGATTAGCAATTTTGTCAAAATATTTGCCAAGAATATCGCTGGCTATTACTGCTT
Organism: Alphaproteobacteria bacterium; assembly: GCA_013288625.1. Classification (GTDB taxonomy): domain Bacteria; phylum Pseudomonadota; class Alphaproteobacteria; order Rickettsiales; family Midichloriaceae; genus JABDBN01. The sequence goes on from JABDBN010000012.1 coordinate 31,343, forward strand.
CATCCTTAGCAAAGGTACAATCCATTCCCCCATATCCTGGGGTTCGTTCAATATATTCGCAGCTGCCATCCTTATTTTCACCTTTTATTTTACGATAAATTTTACCAAAGGGTGCATTTTCAAAACAAATCGAAGGAAGACATTGCGCAAAAGTTAATGGTACATCATTACAGGATGGAATGCCCAGCTCTTTTATATTAACTTTCTTGATAACATTAAAGTCTGAATCAAGCTCTAAATCTTTATATTTGTTCAGCTTAACGTTGACGTATGATTTATCGCTATCTTCGTAAGGGATACCATAATCATTAGGAGCACTTAATGTAGATGTGCTCAGCAGCACAATTAGCAGCAAGAGAAGGAAAACACACAAATTTTTTGTCAAAGTGTACATTTTATTTTCCTGGCGGTATAGGTTTGGTTTGAGCTGGCTGTGCCGCTGGTTTTCCTGGCGGTTGTTTTGCCGGTGCTTTCAGAGGGTTGGCTGCGGTTTTATCCATTATATCCTCCCAAAGCAATTCAACTTTTACATTGACCACATCTGTAAAACGTCCAGATGCAATGTTATTGAGAACCGAATCATCTATGCTTGGTACTGCGGTTAAAGTTAAGGCCTTTACCTGGATATGACCTGGTATTTCATGCAGGGAGCTATTAAGGAAGCTGTAAGCATCCAAATCAGTAAATGAACTGAAGGTCATACCCATTTCAGTATAGGTTATATTGCAAAATTTCGCGTCCTGGAAATCCTGTCTGATTTCAGGATTTGAAAGGTTAATAACCAGATTGCTGATCTGATGAACTTTTTTCAGATCATCAAGAATAATTTTGGCCTGCTTGACTTTGATACCACTTCTATCGGAATGCTCTTTTCTTACCCTATCATTCCAGAGTTTTAATGAGAACTCAGATTTAAGAATTTTGCTCTTCAATCCATTTAGAGTGTTTTGTATCACTTTCAGCTCAAGCTTAGATTTGTCTTCAGTACCAGCTGTAAAATAATTATAATAAGCAAATAACGCGAAAACAAAAGATGCAATCAGGAAAGCAACTATTCGCCCCTGTAATTTCCTAAATGCAAAGCTTCTAAGATGTTTCGGTAACATTAGCTATTCCCCTCGCTTGATTTAGTTGAAGGTGCAGTAGCAGGTGCAGTTGCTGGTAATTTTTCATTTGGAAAAGTAAGCACTTGATCTTTAGGCTTGGTGTCATCGGAAGGCTGGCTGTCAGGTTTGCCGTTATCAGGGGGCTTTAACTTTTGCTTTCAACAACTCCGGATCATAAACTCTAATAAATTTTGCCGTTAAACTTATAGGTTGTGAAACATCAGTTTGTAATCCAAAAACCTGAGGTAGATCAGAAAGTTCTATTCTATAATCAGGGAAAGAAGTGATCAAATTCAGAGCAAGTTCTTGGTATTTTTTCTGTAACTCTTCTACGGTTTTACCATAGTTTTTAAGTACAAGCTCTATTTCAACCGTAATAGAATATTTTCTCGGAGTGGCGATGTCTGCCATTGTTAGTGATTTGATTTTATCCGATGCTTTATAATGATATAATGATTGGTCTGTAAAGACCCATCTTAGTAATTTAACCCGCTCTATTTCGGGCAGAATTTGGCCAAGCTTCATTGTGAAATCCATAGGATTCACTGCTTCCATTGTTAAAAAAAGATAGAAATCTACAATTTCATTTAGGTGATCAAGTTTGATATTCTGACCGATTTTACTTTCAGTTTCCTCAATGATCTTCGTATGATTCGAGATAAGCGCATTAAATGTCGCTAGCTCGTTGGCTAAGGATGCAAGCGAGGTTCTTATGTTGAAAATGCTATTAAAAATAATTAAAGTAACAATTATAATAATTGGAATCAAGATATTAAGCCCAATCCTAATCCTAGAGATATTCTTTGTGAAACTAAATACTTTTTGCGTAATCGGCGTGTGCAAGGTCAGTTTTCTTTTTGAAATAGTAGAGAAAGAGGTAAGCATAGGTGGGTCAGCGAATTTGTCTTTTTCTCCAGCCGCATCTTTTAAGCGCAGAGCGCGAGCAAGCGTATATGGTGTAAACTGATAAACCTTTGTTGCTTTTAATTTCTCGATACGAATGAACTTCTGAATCTCGTCAGAAAGTATAAGATACATATCTACAGATTCTTCACCACTTATCGAAAGCCGTACTAAGTATTCAATAGAGTTTGATATTTCCTGCTCAATATTGCCGGCTACGACATCCGGATCGGGGTGATTGATGTTATTTAATAACCTACTGAATATGATCTTACCGTCGTGAAAGGCAACTTGCCTGAACCCACCAGTTTTATGATGCGAGAGAAACAGTTCCCAACGCGCTGCTTTAGTTTGCTTTGAGGCGCCCGCAAGTGTCGGAACTAATTTAGTTATTTGATCTTTTAACTCGGGTTTTTTTGTGTTGACAAACTTGGTAGTTTCGTCGCCTGCTCTAAGTTTTTGAATGATGCTATGGATTTCTACTGGTAAAAGGTAAATCCCCTGGATGATATTTAAATAGGGTAAAAAGAAATCAAGCCAGGTAGTAAGAGGGGCTTCTATGGGAGTTGACATAAAGGTATACACAAAATCCCGGCGGCCTGTTGGTAGCCTTTCGAGTTGAATACATGCTTTAAGGTGGTTCTTTGGGATTTCTTTTTCAAGCCGCTTGCGTGCCAAGCTTGAAATTCCTATTGTACCTGCCGTAGGTATAGTTCTTTGAACATAGGTTTGATCAAGTGTATCCATGTATAGATAGATAGGGGCAGAAGTGTCTGCTAATAAAAGCTGTTTTAACTTTACCGTATCATTATCATCGACGCTGCGGACGAATAGCTTGGCCTTGCTCGCCCCATCATTGCAATAGGCCACAACAATCCCTTCTTCACCTATTGCAATGTGAAAACTATTATTGGTTTTTTTAGTTAGATTTATGGGCATCAAAAATTATACAATCAATTCATCTGGTTAGAGCATTCCATTTAGTTATATTATTACCATTGCATTAGGTAAAGCCTAAATTAAACTTTAATACTATGTTCTAAGAAGTTGAAAAGTCTTTTGATTTGCTCTAAATTATATAGGAAAAACTTATCTGGGATAATGTGAAAGTTCATGAAGTTATAGAAAGCAAGCGCAAAGAAGCTCGATCAGGTGGTGGTCAGGATAAAATTGATAAGCAACATGAGAAAGGAAAACTGACAGCAAGAGAAAGATTGGATGTATTGCTAGATCCAGGGTCATTTGAAGAAATTGGAATGTTTGTTGAACACAGATGTACCAACTTCGGCATGAATGATAAAATTGTTCCCGGAGATGGTGTTGTTGCAGGTCATGGAACCATTAGTGGGCGCCTGGTATTTGTATATAGCCAGGATTTTACAGTCTTTGGCGGATCATTAAGCGAAACCAATGCCAAAAAGATATGCCAGATACAGGATGCTGCTATTAGAAATCGTGCCCCCCTTATCTGTATAAACGATTCGGGTGGTGCAAGAATCCAGGAAGGGGTGGATTCTTTAAGCGCATACGGAGAGATTTTTCAGCGCAACGTCGATGCTTCTGGTGTTATTCCTCAAATATCATTGATTATGGGGCCATGTGCTGG
>JABDBN010000013.1 GCA_013288625.1 Alphaproteobacteria bacterium
ACAAGCGTAGAGCTTACTAATACCGGAGGTATTGGTGTGAGAGAAAAAAGAAACATGGAGCCGGCCTTCTGGGGTCAATTACCCGGCAATTTTGATTTTATAGTGCGCAAATCTACTATTAATACGCTTAATCTGGCAGCGTTTAATTCCATGCACAATTACCCTATTGGAAAAGCAAAAGGAAATCATTGGGGTGATGCTGTTACTGTACTTGATACCACTTCTGGTACCCCATATTACTTCAACTTTCACGTAAGAGATGTAGGCCATACTACAATAATAGGTCCAACCGGAGCGGGTAAAACCGTACTCATGAACTTTCTTTGTGCTCAAGCACAGAAGTTTAAATGCCGTCTTTTCTTCTTCGACAAAGATCGGGGCGCGGAAATATTTATAAGAGCCTTGGGGGGGAAATTATACTATTATCGATCCTGGTAAAAAATGTAGCTTTAATCCGCTACAACTGCCTGATACTGGGGAGAATAGGACTTTTCTCTTGGACTGGTTGAAGCAGCTGGTTTCCACAAATAAAGAAGATGTTACCTCAGATGATATTGCAATGCTGAATAATGCATTAAACGGGAATTTTAAGCTGGATCAAAAAGATAGAAAATTATCTAATATAGCGCCTTTCTTAGGGCTTGGTGGCCCGGGTACTTTGTCAGGAAGGATGGCCATGTGGTATGGCAAAGGTTCTCATGCGCGGATATTTGATAATGATGATGATATGATCGACTTTGGTAAAGCAAGCGTCTTTGGGTTTGAAATGGCGGAATTATTAAAAGATTCAGCTTCACTGGGACCAGTGCTTTCCTATATTTTCCATCGGATAAATATCTCGCTTGATGGGACGGCTAGTATGATCGTACTGGATGAGGCGTGGGCACTTATTGATAACCCGATATTCGCGCCTAAGATCAAGGACTGGCTCAAAGTTCTACGGAAATTAAATACCTTCGTGATTTTTGCCACTCAGAGCGTTGAAGATGCAAGTAAAAGCTCGATAAGTGATACCCTTATTCAGCAGACTGCCACTCAGATATTTTTGCCCAATTTGAAAGCAACTGCAGTCTATCGTACTACATTTATGCTTAGTGAGCGGGAATTTGAACTCATTAAAACAACCGATCCGGGTTCGCGCTATTTCCTTTTGAAACAGGGAAATAACTCCGTGATTGCCAGGGTCGATTTGTCTGGAATGAGCAGCGTTATAAATGTTCTTTCTGGTCGCGCCAGCACTGTAGGTGTTCTTGATGACGTAAGAAAACAATATGGTGATGATCCAAATGTCTGGATTCCGATCTTTAATAAAAAACTTCAGGAGTTAGCAGAGCAGTAATGCATACTAAACCAAATATAGTTGTTCTTATACTTGCGCTGGTCATAGCTGTTTTTATGCCTCTAAGCGTAGCGCTTGCTACTCCGAGTCCCAATGATAGTTTACTTAAGTATGAAAGCTTTGTTATGAATGGCTGGCCTGCAAATGGTAACTGCGTCTCCAGAGGGTTGGTTATAACTAATATCGCTACAATTAATTCTAATGGTTCGTATGGTTTTGGCTCAGCGCTAGGGGTAAGAATCCCCAATAGCAGCACCGAATGGTACAAACAATTAAAATTGCGCATGGAAAACCACATGGCTTCTTCAGTCGGAGGTGTGAAAGCTACAACGCTTTTTGGATTCGCTTCCGATGCTGATGCAGCATTAATGGAGTCTGCCTGTAGGTCAGCATTTGTTTTTCAACCCTACGAATATTATTCTTGGTTTACTGGCAATATGACTTGCAAGGTGTCTGGAAACTCAATAATTAATACTAATCCAAATGCACCTACTGCAGCTATTATTCCTTATTTTTATCATTGCGATCCCTATTATGATCCGGTTACTGGAGCGGCAGTCGCTTCGGGCGCAACGGACAACCTGGCTCTGATCGGCAGAACGCAAGGATATATAGGGGTTCAAAGCTCATCATGTACTGGATCTAATGCGCAATTGGCAAATAAATTTTTAGTGGGAAGAATTGCAGTTGGTTACTATCCTGAGCCGGCCTTCAATACTGCTATGGTCGCCAATAAGTATCAGCCGTGCAAACAAACTGGTATTCAGACGGTATTTCTTAAACCAGGAGAACCCCCGCAAAAAGTAGGTGATCTTGAAATGATTGCCTATATTGATGAAGTTAATAAAGGGCAAATTTGTGCAGCAACTGTGAATACTCTCTACCCGATTTTTATTGGCTGCACCCCGTATTCTCCCCCTGCAGCTGCCTCAGCTATGTATGACCTCTGGGGATCAACCAGCTGTCATTACCTGCAGTCGCCGCGAAGTGATCTGCACGCCCTAGCTTCTACTTTAAGCCTGCAGGATGATGATAATTTTTTTGGAAAGTCAGTAAAGGATTTTCTGGCAAGCGATATGCACCCAATAAGCACTGTAGTCTCATGTATAAAAGACGTGATGAATTTTGTCATGGTTGGTACCCCAACTGGTGTCATTCCTCAAGCTTCCTATTACTCCGTTATTCAAGCTAAGCTCAAAGGAATTGTTTTGGGAGTACTTTTCCTTTATGTGTGTATGGTGGGAATTAATATAATGCTGCACTACAATGATCTGACCAAAGGGAAGCTCATAATGTATGTTGTTAAATTTGCGTTGGTCTATTACTTCACTCTCGGCGATATTTGGGGAATACTCTTTCCGCAGATCATGCAAGTTTCGGATGATATAATGAGGATATTTTCCTTAGCTCAGCAGTCAACTGATGTTGCACATCAATGCAGCTATAAATATCAAGGGGGTGAGCTTCTATCTGAAAGGCAGTTTGGCTCCATACAGAATCAATACACCTTGGGACAAATTGGAATTATTAAGCTGACAATTTGGGATTATCTGGACTGCAAGCTGATGAATTACGTGAATTTAGGAAGCTGCGTGTATGACCCACTTAATTCCTTTCTCATTCTTGTGTTAGGTATATTCTGCGGGCTACTCTCAGGCCTCCTTGCTGTTGGAATTATCTTAATAATTTATGTAGTGATGATATTCAAAATGCTCTTTCAATTTGTTCAGATTGCCATTCTGTCATTGTTTACCATTTGTATACTGGTTTTCCTGTCACCCATCTTTATTTCATTTGCGCTTTTTGAAGCAACTAAAAGTATTTATGAGGGGTGGTTTAGAGCTTTATTTGGTTATCTGCTTTATACTCCACTCATGTTTGTATTTATGACGCTGGTGTTTTTAACATTTGACTCCGTCTATTACGGCGAAATCGATATGACAAAAGTAGCCCAGGACTCTCATGGGGGGCCTTTATATTCGCGGGATTCAACAGGGGCTACTACAAATGCTGCATGTGCAGGTGTGAATTCTCCATTCTGTGTTACTGCTGCATCTTTTGAATTGGATAGTAATGGTAATGCCATGAACCTTTGTTATAATACTGGGCAAACCATTTTTGAAAAAATCGGTCGTGTATTTTCTATCCCATTCCTTGGCAGTTTTTACACTGCAGAAACTGAATTCTATAATACTTATTTATTTGCTGCTGTGAGAATGATGCTCTGGGCGTTTTTATTTTCGATATTCGCCAATATTTTCTCTGAGTTCGCTGCGCAAATGCTCAATATAGCTTCGTTCACCAAGCAGCTTAATAAAGGTATGGTAGGTGGATCGATTGCCGGCGCCGGCTTCGCAGGTATTTTCCGTATAATTGCCAACAGATAAGTTGCCTTCTGGATTGATTTCCTGCCAGGCCATGCTTTTCCATTTTTTTACCGCTTCCTGAAAGCGATACCAGTTAGATTCGCAGTAATTGCCGCACTTCCAGAAATAGTTCATATTTCTATGTTCAACTGCCTCTTCCCACCATAAATCCTCATCATAGTACGGCAAGTAGTAACCATATTTAATTTTAGCTTCCGCTATGTATTTCTTAATACGTGAACGGCTGGTCATTTCATGACGTAGAATAAAATAGTCTTGGGTTTTGCCCAGTAATTTTCTCAATTGTAATGATAATTCATTTCTTGATTTTGTAGAATTCGGCAAATTATTGAATGCAGCAAAATGATCAAACAGGCAGAGAGCTGCATCTCTAAACCTGATATTATTAAAAATATAGCGACCGGTTCTGGGATCTTGCCACCGAATGGCAACGCAATCGGGGACAATACCAAACTGAGCGTGGCCAATAGCTGGAATTAAGTTGCTGGTAAAGTTGTCTGCTGCATTATGACTATCATAGAAGCCCTTAAAATTCTGATGCGCCCAGGTATCAGAATAAGCATGAGCAGCAATACCTATAAGATAGGGGTCTTTTGAGTGCAAAGCTTGGTGCAGGAGTTGATTTGCCAGCGGTGAATTTGGAGTGACAATATAATAGTCATCGCCATTGCCAGGAAGAAAATGATGGCACAATAGGGTTTTGTTAACCTGTTGGCTAGCAAAAGGAGAGAAGGTGGCGCTTATCTCATTTTCATAAACAGTGGAGTGCAAGGGGCAAAAGACCCTGTGAGTATAAAGATTGTTATCAACATATTGTGAGCTATAGGCAATGCGCTGCGCTTGTTCGTTACTAAACCCGGCATGTGCAGCTGCTATAAACGTTATATAATAGTGAAATTCTAAATCCATATTGATAAATAGATTTGTTTTTTCGCATTATATCTCATGGGACTTGGATACAAAAGAAGCAATATTTTAAAACTGCATTAGAATCTTTCCCTGATGTTGTCGGGATTGGATGCGGGCAAAAGCCTCTCTAAAGTCTTCAATGTTGTAAATAAGATCAATGGCTGGTTTAATTTTTTTGGCTTCGATTAGTGGGTAAACATGCTTAATAGCATTTTCAATGAGCGCATGTTTTTGCTCTATAGTCTTAGAACGCAAAGTTGATCCGATGATACTGAGATTTTTCATCAGCACTGCCGCGGCATTGACCCTCGCCTCGCTGCCTGACATCACCGCAATCAGCATAAGCCTGCCGCCGGTTTTAAGACATGATATACTTTGGTTTAGGTGCTCACCAGCAAGAATATCTAATACTATATCAACACCCCCTTGCTCTTTAATCTCTTTGACGAAAACATCCTGATTATAGTCAAAAACCTGATCTGCTCCCATCATGTGGCAAAAATCAAATTTAGAACTGTTGCCAACAGTGGCATAAACTCTACATGAATAGGCCTTAGCTAACTGAATGGCGAAAGAACCAATGCCACTTGATCCCCCGTGGATCAGAATGTTCTTGCCCTGAGCCATACCACCAAGCTCAACCAGATTCAGCCAGCAAGTAATCAAAGCCTCCGGAAGAGCGGCAGCAGCAGTTAAGTCTAAACCTTGTGGTACAGTAAGAAATTGCATTGGGTCGAGATATATATATTCAGCAAACGCCCCCGAGCTAACCAATGCGCAAATAGCGTCTCCAGTGTCGGTGCGGATTCCAGATAGCTCGAGCCCAGGAACATTGGAGTTATCGGGTGATGGGTATAAACCTTGCGTCTGAAGCAAATCAGCCCGGTTGAGACCAACAGCATGCACTTTCACTAAAACTTGATTAGCTTTGGTTTTTACCGGCATCTCGCCTGTTTCGAGTTCCAGTTTATTATCGTGAATGGCCAGCCTTTTCATTTTTATCACCGGTTTCTTTTAAGTCAAATAGCTCATGGCCTTTCATCGCATCAGGCTTTGGTAAGTTTAGTAACTTAAGAACTGTGGGTGCAATATCAGCCAGACCTCCTTTGCGCAATTTTAACTTCATTTTCCCAAAGTAAATAAGCGGCACGGGATTTAGGGTGTGAGAAGTGAGCGGTTGATTGGTCTTAACATCCATCATCTCTTCAGCATTTCCGTGATCGGCGGTAATTAATAAATCGTATCCATTTTCCTGGGCTCCCAGCATCAATTTTCCCAGGGCAACATCAATAGCTTCTATAGCCTTTACAGTTGCGGGCATATTGCCGCTATGCCCGACCATATCAGCGTTGGCAAAGTTAACGCAGACAAATGCATGTTTTTGCTTTTTAAGTTCCTGAGTAACAGCATTGGTAATCTCATTCACTGACATTTCCGGCTTAAGATCATAGGTTGCAACTTTGGAGGAAGGTATAAGTATTCGCTCTTCTCCGGCAAATGGCTCTTCCCGTCCGCCATTAAAAAAATATGTCACATGCGCATACTTCTCGGTTTCAGCAGCTCGCAGTTGCTTAAGGTTGTTTGCAGCAATCACTTCACCCAGTGTGGCTTCAGGGATTTCATGGGGGAAGATCACCGGCATAAATTTTGCCAAGTCCTCAGAATATTTTGTCATCATTAAGGCGTTAGCCAGGTGGAGTTTTTTAGTTTTAAATTCCTTGAACTGTGGGTCGATAATGCAGGTTGCAAGCTGCCGTACTCGGTCGGAGCGGAAATTTGCGATTATAAGACCATCGCCATCTTTCATGCCATGATAGTCCTTATGATGATGTGCTAGTATAAATTCATCAGTAATGTTCTCTTCATAGCACTCAGAAATCAAAGCTTTATAGTCAGTGAAAGGCTTTCCCTTGCCACTGACGATTGCATCATAAGCCGCCTCAGTGCGTTCCCAGCGCTTGTCGCGATCCATAGCATAATATCTGCCAGTGATGGTCGCAATATCGATGTCATTATCAGCAATGCTTTTAAGGTATTTAAGCGCAGATTTGGGCGCAACATCGCGGCCATCGGTTATAGCGTGGAGCTTTACTGGGATTTTATGTTCTTTTAACAGAGTGGCAAGAGCGATGATATGGCGGATGTGGCTGTGAACTCCACCATCTGATACAAGGCCAATAAGGTGGCAGGTCTTCTTATGAGCTTTGAGTTTAGTGATCAGCTCGCTTAATACAGGATTAGTCTTGAATTCACCAGTTGCGATTTCATGATCGATCTTGGGTAGTTCCTGGCGTATTGCTCTTCCAGCTCCAATCGTAATATGGCCGACCTCAGAATTTCCCATTTGTCCTTCTGGTAAGCCGACCGCGCCACCTGACGCTTCCAGCAATGAAAAGGGGTGATTGGCCATCAGGTATTCAAAATTAGGAGCTTTTGCAGATTTAATTGCATTGAACTCGGTAGCTTCTCGAAATCCCCAGCCATCAAGAATACATAGAATAACTTTTCCCATATCTAATACCTTGGTCTCACTTCCATTTTATATATTACTGAGTACCTCTAGTAACTCGCTTTTGTGAGATTTATGGCATGGAGCGAGAAACGGCAAACCGTAAGCGTACATAGAAGTACGTGCGGATTTGAGTATCGCAGCGACATGCAAGAAATCCTCAAAAGTAGAGTTAGTAGAGGTACTCACTCTAAATCTCCCATGTTCAGGTTACAAATGCAAGAGCAATACAAATAACCATTTTGTCGGCGCCGCCAATATGGTTGAAATTGGCCTAGGCACTAAGAGAAGTGTCAATGATTATAACTTATCTCGCTTCGCCTGTTACTTAATTGCACAAAATGGAGATCCGCGCAAGATTGAGATTGCTAATGCACAGAAGTATTTTGCAGTTCAAACACGTAAACAAGAGTTAAGTGAAATATTAGCGGCGGATCTTGAAAGACTTGAGATAAGAAGACAGACATCGGAAGAATTTAAGGCCTTATCCAGTGCAGCTAAAAGCGCAGGGGTGCATAATGCCATGTTTGGGATATTTCATGATGCGGGATATAAGGGGTTATATGGAGGCTTAGGTAGCGAAAGCATTAAAAAGCGAAAGGGTATACCAGGAAAAGAGCAATTGATGGACAGAATGGATACTACTGAACTTGCAGCTAACCAATTTAGAATGACACAAACACGTGATAAGTTGCGGCGGCAGAGAATTAATAACCAATCATTAGCTATAAAAACTCATGAAGAAGTAGGAAAAGAAGTTAGAGCAGCAATAAAAAGGATTGGTGGTATATTACCGGAAAGCATACCTGCAGTTGAGCATATAAAACAAGTAAAAAAACGAGTTAAAAACACTAAACCAAAACTAGAGCTGGATGGTAAAAGTGCGAAAGGACTGATTGGTCAAAAGAATTAGACGAAAATGCAAAGGTTATTGATACATACTTAGATGCATCTTTAATGAATGCATCTAAGCAGCAATTAGCGCAAATAACCATTTTGTCGGCGCCGCCAATATGGGTGAAATTGGCTCTGGCAGCAGAAGTGCCGTAAAAGAACTATAGTGTATTGTCTCAAGAATAGACTCACAACGGTAGTTGTTTAATTGACTAGTATCACTCGCCAGTATATATTGGGTAGACATAAATGTGCCCTTAGCTCAGCTGGATAGAGCAACAGCCTTCTAAGCTGTGGGTCAAAGGTTCGAATCCTTTAGGGCACGCCATCCATTCAAAATTTCCATTAAATAAATAGTCTGCTTTATAAAAAGTGTTATAATCTACCCAAAGCGTTTTAAAATGAGGTAGGTATGTCAGGTTCGGTAATTTCAATTAAAGTAGGATTAGCTGAGATGCTAAAAGGCGGGGTTATCATGGATGTGGTAACGCCTGAACAGGCCAAGATTGCGGAAGATGCTGGAGCTGTAGCAGTTATGGCGCTGGAGCGAGTGCCTTCTGATATTCGTAAAGATGGTGGTGTTGCGCGCATGTCTCCTCCTGATTTAATTGAGAAAATTAAAGCAGCGGTAAGTATTCCCGTCATGGCCAAATGCCGCATCGGTCACTTTGTTGAAGCTCAGATTCTCCAGGAGCTGGGAGTTGACTTCATCGATGAAAGTGAAGTTCTGACGCCAGCTGACGAAGAACATCACATCAATAAACACACTTTTAAAGTTCCCTTTGTCTGCGGTGCGGTTAACCTTGGCGAAGCCTTGCGCCGTATAGGGGAAGGCGCTGCGTTGATTCGCACAAAAGGTGAAGCGGGAACCGGTAACATTGTCGAAGCGGTCAGGCACTTGCGCAAACTCCAACAATCCATCAAACGGATTATAGGACTCCAACCAGAAGAGCTGATGGCAGAAGCAAAAAAATTGGGCGCGCCTTATGATCTGCTTTTAAAAATACAAAATGAAAAACGGCTACCAGTACCGCAGTTTGCAGCTGGTGGGGTTGCTACTCCGGCTGACGCAGCGCTTGCCATGCAACTTGGGGCAGAATCGGTTTTTGTGGGCTCAGGTATTTTTAAGTCCGACCATCCGGCAAAATTTGCCAAAGCCATTGTAAAAGCAGTTGCGGGCTACACTTCCCCTAAAAAGATACTTGAGGCCAGCTATGACTTACCCGAAGCTATGCGCGGCATCGCGATCGAAACCCTGCCTCCGCTTGAGAAACTGGCAAACCGAGGTTGGTAATGCGGATAGGTATTCTGGCAGTGCAGGGATGTGTTGAGCCGCACCATTCTCATCTGGAGAAGCTGGGTGTTGAAATGGTTCACATTCGCTACCCAGAAGACTGTGCGAATATCAGTGGCTATATTATTCCAGGCGGTGAAAGCACCACCATGCTCAAGCTTATTCGGATAAACGAACTTCAAGAAAAATTAGCATCTGAGTGGAAACTTAAACCGGTATGGGGAATATGTGCGGGCGCCATACTGATTGCGCAGAAAGTCACTTCTCCGGAGCAATTTAGCTTTGGCTTGATTGATTATGAAATCGCACGCAATGCTTATGGATCACAAATCATGAGTCATTATGGCGAGGTCGCTGGATATAAAGTTGCGTTTATCCGCGCGCCCAAAATCATGTGGTGCAACCCTGCTTTAAAAATTCTCGCAACTCACTCGGAAACTCCAGCATGGGTAGCCAATGATAAGGTGATGGCTACTACATTTCACCCTGAACTAAATAATCTCACGCCTTCGCCTATGCACCGCTATTTTGTTGAGAATTACTGTGCTAATGTTTAATCAGATCAAGCCACTGATCTTCAGTTAGCACATTGATACCTAACTCTTTAGCTTTCTTAAGTTTAGAGCCAGCATCATCTCCACACACAACAAAATCAGTATTTGCGGAAACTGCCGACCCGACTTTAGCCCCAAGTTTCTCAGCAGTAGCCTTGGCTTCAGGCCGGCTCATCTTAGTAAGCGAGCCGGTGAATACTATAACCTTACCAGAAATAGCCGAGTGAATGGTTTGAACCACAAACGGTTTTATATCAATTTGTTTTTGTAACTCATGAATTAGGTTAATATTGAATTCATCATTGAAAAACTGTCTGATCTCAGCACCGGTAACCTGACCAATACCATCGATTTTCTGCAGCTCATCCACAGCTTCTGGCAGGTTCATAAAAGTCAGCAATTTCGCAAGTGTGGTAAATTGCTTGGCCAGCAGTTTGGCTGTGGCCTCTCCCACAAATCGGATTCCCAGCGCAAAAATAAACCGATCAAGAGAAATCTCCCGCGTATGGTTGATCGCCTCCCAAAGATTTTCAACTGACTTTTTTCCCCAGCCTTCGCGTTTTTCCAAATTGAAGTGCGCGTGCTTATTTCTTTCTTCCAGCGTAAAAATATCAACCGGGGTAGCAATCAGCTGGTCATTAAAGAACTCTTCGATTTGCCTTTCGCCCAGGCCCTCAATATTAAAAGCATTGCGTGAAACAAAATGTTTCAGCCTTTCTACAACCTGAGCTTTACACTTAAGCCCCCCGGTACAACGTCTGATAGCTTCTCCTTCATCTTTCTCGGTATTGCTGCCACATATTGGGCAGTGCTGTGGCATTACAAACTTTACGCTATGCGATGAACGCTTACTCAAATCTACGGCAATTACTTGCGGAATGACATCCCCCGCGCGCTGGATAGTAACGGTATCACCGATACGAAAGTCTTTGCGGGCAATTTCGTCTTCATTATGCAAAGTCGCACGCGAGACCAAAACCCCACCAACTCCAATCGGCTCAAGCACTGCAACCGGAGTTAAAGCACCAGTACGCCCCACTTGAATGATGATATCCTTAATTACGGTTACAGCCTTCTGTGCAGGAAACTTATGCGCCAGTGCCCAGCGCGGGGAATTGCTGAGCTCGCCTAATCGTTCCTGCAGCGCCAGACTGTTTACCTTATAGACTACCCCATCGATATCATATCGCAAGCTGGCACGTGTGTTACCCAGCTTTTCATAGTACTTGATTATGTCTTCGATCTTATCGCAGGTGGAGATCAATTCATTGACCGTGAACCCCAGGGTTTGCAGCTTCTTAATAATATTAAGCTGAGTTGTCGCGCCCCGTATCGTGCCTGACCAGACGAAGTACTTAAGGTTACGGGCAGCAGTGATATTAGCATCGAGCTGCCTTAAAGAGCCTGCTGCAGCATTGCGGGGGTTGGCAAACAAATCCTCACCCTGTTTTTTCCTTGTTTCATTCAGCTCGATAAAATCATTTTTATCTATATAAACTTCGCCGCGAATTTCAAAATCTTCCTGCAAATCCACGGTTTGAGGAAGGGTTTTGATCGTCAGAGCATTGGCTGTGATATCCTCGCCGTATTCGCCATCTCCGCGTGTTGCCGCCTGAAACAGCTTGCCATTCTTGTATATCGCTACAAAAGAAAGGCCATCGATTTTAGGTTCGCAAACAAATTCGATATGCTCCTTAGTGCCCAGAAACTTTTGCACCCGCACAATAAAATCTTCGACATCTTCCCGAGCAAAAGCATTGGCCAACGATAGCATCGGCTTTGAATGCTTCACCTTGCCAAATTTCTTTGCGGGTGCATATCCTACGGTCTGTGTTGGGCTGAATAAATCTCTTAATTCTGGATTTTCTTGTTCAAGCTGCAATAACCTTGCCTTAAGGGCATCGTATTCTTCATCGCTTATTGTCGGTTTATCCTGCTGATGATAAAGCATATTATGCTTGTTCAACTCTTCTCGCAATTTAGCAATTTCAATTTTTACGGCTTGTTTGCTCGACATACATTTGGCAAAGTTATTTTTATTGCCTATAATCTATCTGCAAAGCAACTACTAGGCAAACAGTGATTAAAATTTTACTCAAGCGCGGCGAAGAGAAGAACATTCAAAAGGGATATCCTTGGGTATTTGCCAATCAGGTGGCTTCAGAATCCATATTGGTCACAGAAGCGCCAGGCAGTCTGGTTGAGCTCGGCGACTATAGAGGAAAGTACCTTGCCAACGGCTATTTGGATAATGATTCTAAAATTTGCCTGCGGTTGTTTAACCGGAAAGTTGGTCGCCTGGATAAGGAATCTTTTAAAAAAGCCATTGAGTCATGCTTGCATAAGCGCAGTAAGAACTTTACAGAGCCTTTCTATAGACTCATCAATGCGGAAGGAGACGATCTGCCTGGCTTGGTCATCGACCGCTTTGGAGATTATTTTTCCTGCCAGTTTAATAACGCAGGGATCTTAGCGCATCGCGAACCAATACTTGCGGCTCTGACTGAAGTTTTTTTGCCTAGAGGCATAGTGGTGCGAGCTGATAAAACCCTGGAGATTATTGGCAATGTTCCTGAGGCTATTACGATAGCTGAAAACGAGCTCAAGTTTTCTGCAGATCTAATCTCAGGACAAAAGACCGGCTGGTACTATGATCAGCGCGAAAACCGCACCCGCATTGCGGAACTTGCGCAAGGCCGACGCATTCTCGATGTGTTTTGCTATAGCGGAGGCTTTGGTATTTCTGCTGCAGCTGCCGGCGCTTCAGCACTTACTTTTATCGATAGCTCAAGCCAGGCCATGGAGCTGGTGGCAAAGAATCTTAAGCTTAATGGGGTTTCAGCTCCAGTAAGTCTTATAGCTGCCGAGGTTTTTGCAGCTCTAGATCAACTCACACAAGCCGGGGATAAATTTGATATCATCGTCCTTGACCCGCCACCATTTATCAAGAGCCGCCACAATAAAGCCGCAGGGATCAAAGGCTACGAAAAGCTATTGAAGCATACGCTGCCCTTACTCGCGCCACATGCGCATATACTATATGCAACCTGCTCCCACCACATGCAGATGCATGACCTGTGCAAAGTGATTGCCACAACTTTCAAGAATACACCTCATACCATCATTGGAAAATACGGGCACGCCAAAGACCACCCCACGCACCCACACCTCCCGGAAAGCCGATATTTAAATGCCGTGCTGGTTGAGGTATAATTCAATTGACACATTTGCAAAATCCACCGTTTACTATATCCAAATATTTGCAAAAGGTTGAACATGAAAGATGAAATGGTTCTGGATAAAAGAAGTCCCCTTTCTAAAATTATGCCAGAATTTAATATATGCCTTTATTCATACACTTTTTCCTCTGTTGAGGCTTCATCAACAGCATTAGCAAATTTGGCGCGCCATATTTACACGGAAGTAAACGGCAAATTTTCTTGCAACGAGATTAATGAGTTATTTGATTCTGCTGCACAATTAAAACAAGGTCGGCTTACAGAATTTAGATCCCAATTAAGCGCTGGAGAAGTTGAAGAATTTGAGCGTCAATTAAATCCTGGAAATCTTAGTAGATTTAAACAACTTGTACTTGATAAATACCTTGCAGTACAAAAAGAAAATGCAAGCAAAAAAGTAGAAGGTAAAGAAGATCTAAAATTAGTACCGAGTGCATCAAGGTATACTTCTTCAGTAGCAAGCCTGTCTTCTACTGTTTTAAGCGGCAATTGTAGATTTCCAGTTAAAGCATGCTTAACAGCTATAGTTGTTGTAGCAGTGGCTTTGTTTGCCCAATATTTACGTTCTGCAAACCAAGAAGCTGGTAATTTAATAGATAGATAAATTGATTCATTGACACCGCGCAACTAATTCTATAAAAACTAACCCGATACACATATTATTAATAATTATGAAAAAATTGCACCAAAGTGCACTTGCAGCCCTGGAAGGCATTGTCTTTGACGGCATGACCATAATGGTTGGTGGGTTTGGCTTATGTGGCATTCCTGAAAACTCAATACTCGCGCTCAGAGAACTGGGCGTAAAGAAACTGACAGTGATCAGCAATAACTGTGGCATAGATGATTTTGGCTTGGGTATACTTTTACAAACCCGGCAGATTGCCAAAATGGTCTCCTCATACGTCGGCGAAAATAAAACCTTTGAAACTCAAATGCTTTCAGGCGAACTGGAAGTTGAACTCGTTCCGCAGGGCACACTTGCTGAGCGCATACGGGCAGGCGGCGCGGGGATACCGGCATTTTATACGCGAACCGGTGTGGGCACTATTGTCAGTGAGGGTAAAGAAGTTCGGGTTTTTGATGGCAAGGAATATTTGATGGAGGCAGCCTTGACTTCCGACCTAAGTATCATTAGAGCCTGGAAAGCCGATCATGAAGGCAACCTGCAGTATCGCAAAACCGCACGCAATTTTAATCCCATAATGGCAACAGCAGCCAAAATTACCGTAGCGGAAGCTGAAATTATAGTTGAGAATGGTAAGCTCGATGCCGACCATATGCATACTCAGGGTATATATGTGGAAAGGCTGTTTAAGGGAGAGCAGAAAAAAAGAATTGAGCGCCTAACACTGGCAGCATAGGAGAATCATATGGCATGGACTAAACAGGAAATTTGCAAGCTGACTGCTGAATTAGAATTGCGCGATGGCTTCTATGTGAACTTAGGTATTGGCATGCCGATGGACATTGCCAATTATGTTCCTCAGGGCATAAACATCACTTTGCACACGGAAAATGGTATGCTTGGTATGGGCCCTTATCCTCAAAAACATGAGGTTGACCCCGACCTTATAAATGCTGGTAAGCAAACTGTTACCGAACTACCTCATAGCAGCTACTTTGATAGCGCTGACTCTTTCTCCATGATTCGCGGTGGGCATATCGATCTTACCGTACTCGGTGCATTACAGGTTTCCGAGTGTGGTGATATTGCTAACTGGACTATTCCCGGTAAGTTGGTCAAGGGAATGGGAGGTGCGATGGATTTGGTTGCCGGCGCTAAGCGTGTAATCGTCATAATGGAGCACACTTCAAAGGATAATGAACCTAAATTGGTAAAGCAATGCACTTTCCCCCTCACAGGTTCCAATGTCATTGACCGAGTGATTACTGATTTAGGGGTATTCGATATAGAGCAAAACCAAATGAAGCTCGTGCAAATGGCGCCTGAAGTGACCCTAGAGGAGATTAGATCTAAAACCCCTGCGAACTTCACCTTGTGCCCTGATCTTAAGATCGCAGCCTAGACCCAATTGTTGAAAGGCAAAGGGTATAATAATAAATTGACCGAAATCAATAACTTAGGCTAACCTTAAATATAAGGTTCATTGCGTGCCGGGGAAGATGAAAGTTATAATACTAGGCGCAGGAGTGATGGGAGTATGCACAGCATACCTACTTGCAAAGCAGGGATTTGAAGTCACCGTGATCGACAGACATACCTATGCTGCAATGGAATCAAGTTACGCCAATGGTTGCCAGCTTTCATATAGCCATTGTGAACCCTGGGCAACAGGAGGCAATCTCATAAAAGCGATTAAATGGCTGGGGCATAAAGAGGCTCCACTTCTCTTCCGACTTCGCTGGGACTGGGATATGTATAAGTGGCTCACAAAATTTATTATTAATGCCATGCCAGCCAATGTGGCTAGGAATACCCTGAATATTCTCAAGCTTTCATTCTATAGCCGTTACATCATGCATGAATTGCTTGATGAGTTTGATTTTGACTTTGACTTTCAAAAAAGTGGCATTCTGCATCTTTTTCATAATAAGGAAGAACTGGATAAAGCTGAAAGGCATTTTATCTTTGAAAGCAGAAATTCTGATGAGCTTAAGTTCAAGGTGCTGTCGGCAAAGCAATGCCTAAATCTTGAGCCCGCAGTTGCACACATTATAAAGGAAAAATATGGTGGCATATATTTTCCCAAAGATGAAATAGGAGATATTTTAAAGTTCACTCGAGGCCTGGCAGCCATGTGCATTAAGCTTGGGGTTAAATTCTTATATAACACTGACATTCTCACGCTCACCCTTTCGGGGAATCGCATCAGTGGAGTTAATACAAACCAGGGTTTTTATACAGCTGATAAGTTTGTCATGGCGCTGGGGGCATATAGCGGTAAGTTTATGCGTATGATCGGAATCAATCTTCCCATATATCCTATGAAAGGGTACAGCATTTCCATTCCGGTTCGGAAAAAACACGAACACCTAAGCATGAGTATTACAGATCAAAAATCCAAAATAGTTTACGTGCCGCTCAAAGGGTTTCTTCGCGCCGCTGGAACCGTAGAATTCGCGGGCTTTAATCATGAAATATTAGCAGAACGAATAGATCCCATCGTAAATGCTACTCGCAGGTCTTTTCCCGATGGGGGTGATTTTGACAAAGTTGTGCCTTGGGCATGTTTGCGACCGCAGACCCCACAAAGTTCGCCAATAATTGGCAGAACCCGGTATAACAACCTCTTTATTAATAGCGGTCATGGGAGTTTGGGCTGGACACAGGCCCTGGGAAGTTCTAAAATTGTTGCCGATGTTATTGTTGGTAAATCCCCTGAAATCAGTCTGACCGGATTAAAACTCTAATATAAATTTAATGGCAGTTTCTGGGTATATGTGGTACTATTAGGGAAGAATAGTGAGCCATAGTACTAACATGGGTAAATTGATCAGCTTTGATTTCGCAATAAAATATTTGTTAAGGGATAAAAGTACTTATGCCATAGTAGAAGGTTTTCTGTCAGCTTTGTTGCAAGAGCATGGGTATAAACCGGTAAAGATATTGGCACTTCTTGATACAGAAAGCAATAAAGAAGAATTCAGCCAGAAGAAAAGCCTAGCGGATCTGGTTGTAGAAGATGAAGAGCATAATAAATACATCATTGAAGTAGAAAGGCAAGAAGTAACTAATTTTGTCCATAAATCGTGTTTTAACACTTCTAGGTTAATAGCAGATCAGTTACCTATGGGTGGAGATTACCTTAAGATAAAGAAAGTATTTCATATATCCTTGCTCTATTTCAGGATTGGAAATGGCACTATTTATCATGGCAAAACCATTGTAAGAGAAATAGAAACTCATGAGAAACTCAGCATCCATATTGAGGACAAGGATCATAAAAAATATGATGCGACTGAAATCTTTCCCGAATATATATTCATCTCTGTTCCCCACTTTAATGATAAGATAAGGAAAGAACTGGATGAATGGCTTTATGTGCTGAAGAATTCAGAGGTAAAACCCGATTTCAAGTCACCTTATATGAAGCTGATCGCAGAAAAGCTTAACATATTGAAAATGACTACCGAAGCTCGTAATGAATATTTGCATTACATGGATGAGGTAGCAACATATAAAAATGCAATGGAAACTGCGGTTGATAAAGCTCTAGCTAAAGGTAAGGCTGAAGGTAAGGCTGAAGGTAAGGCTGAAACCGCACGTAATATGCTAGCTGGAGGTATGGACATAAATACCATAGCAAAAATGACCGGTTTGACAGTTGAGGAAATCGAGGTCATAGAAACACGTACTAATAAAGTATCTTAGCGTACAAAAATAATAAGCCAAAGCCGATGACATTTTCCAAAAAATAATGTAATATATGTTCTTATTTGAATTATAACTTCCAATGGAAACACTGATTGTTGATAGATTTATAGAATTTGGTAATGCTGCTGGTGGCGAGCTCCTGTCAGGCTTGCTGCTTATCGTCTGCTATTTTCTTATTCTGTTTCTTTGGAGGTTTTATAGTATTCATGGGCTATATCTTTACAACATATTTGCTGTCGTTGTAGCCAACATACAAGTGCTTAAAACCACACAGTTTTTTTTAACCTCTGAACCGATAGCGCTCGGCACCCTGCTTTTTGCCACCACGTTTTTAGTAAGCGATATTATTACCGAGCATCATGGCTTAGTACCGGCAAGGCGAGGAATAGTGCTCAGCTTCCTCGCACAGGTGCTCATGACAATTTTTATGGCATTCACCCTGGCGTACCCTTATAATGCTAACGATGCTGAAGCTACCACAGTTCAGCTTGCACTTTATACCTTATTTGCTCCGTCGCTGCGGTTGCTTATTGCCAGCCTAAGCGCTTACTGCATCAGTCAGTGGATTGATATAAAGATTTTCAAAGCGCTCAAAGACTATACCCATAAAAAATTCCTTTGGCTCAGAATTAACGTCTCTACTCTGATTGCTGGCTTTATGGACAATATTATCTTCAGTGTGCTAGCCTGGGTTCTATTAAGTTCCAACCCGGTTTCTTTCAGCGTCTTAATATTTACTTATATCCTTGGCACATATATGGCTCGAGTTGTGGTTAGCATAACTTCTACACCCATCATTTATCTGACCTATAAATTTTATCCTGGTAAAAAAGCATGAGCTTTAGCTTTGAGTACGTAAGACCTAATTCCAATTCTCAAGCGCGTTTGGGAAAAATTACCACCCCTCATGGCGTTATAGAAACTCCGGCATTTATTTTTTGCGCCACCAAGGCGGCAATCAAAGGGTTATCACCTTTGCAAATGCAGGAGGCTGGCACCCAAATCATCCTAAGCAATACCTATCACTTAATGTTGCAGCCCGGTTCGGAAATTGTGGCTCACCATGGCGGCTTGCATAAGTTCATGGGATGGAGTGGCCCTATGCTTACCGATTCAGGTGGGTTCCAGATTTTTAGTCTGGGTCACGGTTCCGTAGCTCAGGAAATTAAGGGCCGGCATCAGGGAAATGAGCCCAAGAAAAAATCATTGCTGAAAATTACCGAGGAAGGTGCCATCTTTAAATCTTATCTGGATGGCAGTAAGCATTTACTCACTCCTGAAAAATCAATCCAGATTCAGAGGGATTTAGGCGCTGATCTGATTGTAGTGCTCGATGAATGTACGCCCTTCTCGGTTGATAAAGCCTATACCTTCCGATCTATGGAGATGAGCCATCGCTGGGCAAAGAGGTCGCTTGCAGAGTTTGAACGCCATAATAATGGCACCCAATCCCTTTATGGGATTATCCAGGGCGGAGTCTATGAAGATCTAAGGCAGCAGAGCTGTGACTTCGTTAACTCCCAAAACTTTTTTGGTCACGCAGTTGGAGGTTCGCTTGGAGCTTCTAAGGAGCAAATGGCAGAAGTAGTGTCATTTACTGTTCCTAAGCTCGCCCCCGAGCGCCCCATACACCTGCTTGGTATCGGTGGTATCGCAGATATCATAAAAGGGGTAGAGGCTGGCATCGATACTTTTGACTGTGTTCACCCAACTCGTCTTGCCAGACATGGTGGTGCTCTGGTTATGCAAGGTGATAGGGGTAGGGATCATATTAATTTGCGCAACAGCCGATTTCTCCGCGATCAAAAGCCGCTGGATCCTGGGTGCGATTGCTCGACTTGTAAAACCTTTAGCCGCAGTTACATTCACCACTTGCTCAAAGCTCAGGAAGTTCTGGCTATTTCGCTCATAACCATGCACAACGTACGCTTCATGAACCGGTTGCTGGAGAGCATCAGGGTGGCGATCAAGTCAGGCACCCTCAGCGGTTTGCATAAGGCGGCTTAAAGGTTGCGGCAATAATGCCACACAAATTAAATAATTTTAGAATTTTCTGGTTATATAGTTTTCTATTCCCCTTGACTATGATGTATTAAAGGTAAGAGTAGCAATTTTTTTTAAGCTACACGAAACATAATAAAGGAACGATATGTCAACAAACAAAATATTATTAGCCGCTGCTTTGATCGCTGGCTTTGCAGGCTCTGCAATGGCTGCCGATGACGCTGCTGACAAGCCAGCTGATAAAGCTGCTGCTGAGAAGCCTGCTGCTAAAGCTAAGCCTGCTAAGGATGGTATGGTTGCTGAGAAACCTTGCCCGGCTCCTAGGAAGAAAGTTCATAAACATGCTCCGAAGCCAGTTCACCATGCGCCAGTTCACCACCACCACGAGCCAAAAGGCTTGACCGTAACTTTGGGTGGAGAACTTGACACACAAGTTGGCTACAGGAAGCAAAAACATACTTATGATACAGTTCAACCTGGGCCAGGTGTTGTGCCAATTCCAGCAAATGTAGATAAACTTCATAAGTTCGCAATTGTTAATGACACCAGAATTCACGTGAAAGCTGAAGGTCATGCACATGGATTTAAATACGGCGGTAAGATCGTATTGAATTCAGACACTTCTGACAACAAATTCGGTTGGAACCCATATGCTGATGGTTCTGAAGCAGGTGCCAATAATAAAGTTGGTTTTGAAACTAAAGTTTGGGTTAGGAATCAATGGGGTCATCTGGAAGCAGGAAGCACAACTGGTGCATACCAAGCTTTGAGAGTTAACGCTGCTAACTTTGCACGCGCAACTGGTGGTATCGATGGTGATTCGCAATACTGGTGGAATCCATTACTACTTAATACTGGTGCTACCGGAGCTGGTCCATCTGTATGGGTGCCTGAAGCTTTTGTTATCAACCCAAATCTGCCATCTAACTACGTCCATGGTTTAGATGCTAATGCTGCTAAAATCAGCTACTTTACCCCATCATTCTATGGCTTTAAGTTAGGTGTTTCTTATGTTCCAGACAGCGAGCAAAGAGGAACTGTTTCTAAAACTCAATCAGTATTTAGAAATAGAGCGCTTACTCCAAGCCTAACCGGATATAAAAATGTTTGGGAAGGTGGTATCCGTTATAAAGGACAATTTGATAAAATTGGAATCAGAGCGTCTTTAATGGGTAATGCTGGTGATGCTAAAGATTATGTATCTACTGGAGCAACTGGCCGAGTATCTCGCGATGATCTAATGGCATGGGAAGCTGGTTTAGCATTAAGCTATATGGGCTTCACTCTTGCAGGATCTTATGCTGATCTGGATGACTCTGGAACTCCTAAGACATTAGCAGATGGTACTACCGCTCTTACTGGAAAAGATGATGCCAACTTCTGGAACATCGGACTTTCTTATGAGCATCACGCATTTGGTGCAAGTGTAAACTACATGGAAAGCAGAAGAGCCCCTACTGTTGTTAGAAATGGCAACATTGGTACTCTGAATGCAATTAGAATTGCTGACTCTTCTAACAAATTTAGCAACCTATCATTTGGTGTTGATTACAAGCTAGCGCCTGGATTTATGCCTTATGCTGAAGTTTCTAGATTTTCTATGAAAGAAGGAAGATCACATGCTGGTGCAGCTACTCTTCCACGCTACAAAAACTCAGGTTTCGTAGTGTTGGCTGGTACAAAACTACACTTCTAGTTTAATTACTTAGAGTTACTAAAGGCAGGATTTATCTCCTGCCTTTTTTATTGTGGTGATATCGCCACAATAAAAAAAAATATTATTACTCGCGGATTTAAGTGGTTTATTATTTAGGCTGGCTGTGTTCTATTGGATGCTAGTGTAGTCTGACTACTAAATGAATCGAAAGGAATATTATGTCAAAAAAGATTTTATTAACTACAGCTCTATTCGCGGGATTTGCTGGCTCGGCAATCGCAGCTGAAGAACCTGCAACAAAGCCCGCTGAAAAGCCAGCAACAAAAGCTACTGCAACTGTTGCAGAGAAACCTTGTCCGGCACCAGTGAAAAAACAACATCCTGCACCTAAGCCGGTTCATCATGAACACCATCACAAACATCATGCCCCACATGGTTTGACGGTGACCTTGGGTGGAGAACTTGATACCCAAGTTGGTTACAGAAAGCAAAGTTATACCTATGACACTGACACACCAGGTACCTTTCCTAGGCCGGCTGTGGTTAACAAAACACATAAATATGCAATCGTTAACGATACAAGGGTTCATGTAAAAGCTGAAGGTCAGGCTCATGGCATGAAATACGGTGGTAAAATTGTATTGAATGCTGACACTTCAGATAACAAATACAGCAGCAGCCCATTTAGTGGTAATGATAATACAACGAACAATAAAGTGGGTTTTGATACTAAAGTCTGGGTGCGCACACAGTTCGGTAAGGTGGAAGCAGGTAGCACAACCGGTTCTTATGAAGCTCTAAGAATAAGCTCTGTTAATATAGCAAGAGCAACTGGCGGTATTGATGGAGATACGCAGTATTGGTGGAACCCGTTTATCTTTAATACTGGTGTTGGAGCTGCTTTAACTGGTGAGCGTTTTATAGTTAATCCTAACCTGCCATCAAATTATGTACATGGCTTGGATGCAAACTCAGCTAAAATTTCTTACTACACTCCTTCATTTATGGGCTTTAAAGCTGGTATTTCCTATGCACCAGACAGCGAGCAAAGGGGTACAGTTTCTAAAACTCAGAGTGTTTTCCATAATAGAGCTTTAAACCCAAGTCTAACTGGTTATCAGAATGTTTGGGAAGGTGGAATACGCTATAAGGGTCAATTCGATAAAATTGGCATTAAAGCATCTTTACTAGGTAATGCTGGTGATGCTAAAAACTACTTAACCACTGTTTCGTCTCTTTTTGCCCGTCATGATTTGCGAGCTTGGGAAGCTGGCGCTGCTTTCGATTTTATGGGAGTAACTGTAGCAGGTTCCTATGGTGATTGGGGCAGGTCTGGGGTTTCCAAAACAACAGATGGAATAACTCCTATGACTGGCAAAAGGTCTGGTAATTTCTGGAATATTGGTGGATCTTATGAATGTCATAAATTTGGAGCTAGTGTTACCTATATGCAAAGTCGTAGAGGTACTATAGTTTCTCGAGTCGTTACTGTAACTCCAGGTAGTGTTGCTTCACTTATATCACCTACCTTATCCCATAACCGCTTGAGCTTATTATCTTTAGGTGTCGATTATAAACTTGCACCAGGATTCATGCCGTATGCTGAAGCGAATTGGTTTTCAATGAAAGAAGGATTCGTCGCTACTGATGAAACAAGGCTTAAAAATAGAGGTGTTGTAGTTCTTGTAGGTACAAAACTCCACTTCTAGTTTAATAATTTAGGCATACTTAAAAGCAGGGGGTTATCCCCCTGCTTTTTTATTGTAGCAATCTTACCACATCCATAATAATTATTATAGTTCAGTGAGTAATATTTAATTTCAATTGTTCTGTAATATGCTGTATTAAATCTATGAGTAGCTTTGGCTACATGATTAATCAAAATAAGGAATGACATGTCAACAAACAAAATATTATTAGCTGCGGCAATGATTGCGGGTTTTGCAGGCACAGCGTGCGCTGTTGAAGATCCGGCCAAAGCTGGCCAGCCAGCTGCAAAGACTGACAAGGTTGCGGAAAAACCGTGCCCAGCTCCAGTGCATAAGCATCACAAAGAACATAAACCTGTTCACCACCACCATCATCACCATCATGCTCATCCTGGTTTGACAGTGACTTTGGGTGGAGATATCGATACCCAGTTTGGTTACAGAAAGCAAAGTTATACTTATGACACAGATCAACCAGGGCTTACTCCTCTGCCAGCGACTGTTTCCAAATTGCATAGATTCGCCATAGTCAATGATACAACACTTAATGTAAGAGCTGAAGGTCAGTCTCATTGGTTTAAATACGGTGGTAAAATCGTATTGAATGCAGACACTTCAGATAATAAATATGGTGATGAAGAAGTTGCTCGCGAAACCAAAATTTGGGTTAGGAATCAAATGGGCCACTTGGAAGCAGGAAGCACTACTGGGGCTTACGCTCATCTGCGAGTTAATGCCGCAAACATCGCACGGGCAACCGGCGGTATTGACGGTGATGCGCAGTATTGGTGGAATCCTTATACTTTCAATAATACTTCAGGAGCTCCTTTAATGGGCGTCACTCCTGGAGATTTTGCATTAGCATCTGAAACTTTCCTGCTGAATCCAAACCTGCCATCTAACTACTCTCATGGCCTGAACTCTAATTTTGCAAAGGTCAGCTATTATACACCAAGATGGATGGGCTTTAAAGCTGGTGTTTCCTTTGCACCAGATAGCGAGCAAAGAGGTACAGTTTCTCGCACCCAGTCAGTATTTAGAAACGTATCTTTAACGCCTGATGACCTTAATGCCGTTACAGGATATAAAAATCTTTGGGAAGGAGGCATAAGCTATAAAGGTCAATTTGATCAAGTTGGCATCAGAGTTTCCTTAACAGGTAACGCAGCAGACGCCAAAGACTATCACGCTGGTGGTGCAGGATCCACTGTACGTATAGTCCGCGAAGACCTTATGGCCTGGGAAGCTGGTGCTGCATTAAGCTATATGGGCTTTACCCTTGCGGGATCTTATGGTGATTGGGATGATTCTGGTGTACCAAAAACCGCGGGTGGCATTACCCCACTTACTGGCAAAGATGATGCCAGTTTCTGGAACTTAGGCCTTGCTTATGAGCACAAAGGTTTTGGTGCCAGTGTCACTTATATGGAAAGTAAATCCGGTCCGCTGCTTGAAAGGAATAGTATTGGACAAATAGACACTATCACTACTTCCAATAAGAGTAACAAATTCAGAATACTTTCTGTAGGCGCAGACTACAAAGTAGCACCTGGATTTATGCCTTATGCCGAAGTATCTTTCTTTAAAATGAAAACAGGTGTTGATACTCTTAGCACGCTTTTCAACACAGAAGTTCCTATTGTAGGTAATGATACTTTCAAAAACACTGGTTATGTAATACTAGTTGGCACAAAACTCCACTTCTAGTACAACTATTGTGACTTAATACAGCAAGAGCAGGGGAAACCCTGCTCTTTTGCTTATCTGCTATTTAATTAACTGGTAAATCTGTAGATATTTGCTAAAATTAAAAAACTCGAATTAAATAAATTTTAAAATGCCTTTAGAAGTTGTCACATTTGGCTGTCGCCTCAATGCTTATGAAAGCGAACTGATTAAGAAGTCAGCAGCTGAGGCTGGCCTAAATAACTCAATCATCTTCAATAGCTGTGCCGTCACCTCTGAAGCTGAGCGTCAGCTTAAGCAAGCTATACGTAAGGCGAGAAGGGCAAACCCTGATGCCAACATCATTGTGACTGGTTGCGCTGCCCAGATTGACCCGCAAAAATATGCGAGCATGCCTGAAGTAAACGGGGTTATTGGCAACGAGGAAAAAACCTGCTCATCCAGTTATCTCGCGCTTAACACCGAGCCTATTCTGGTAAATGATATCATGTCGGTTAAAGAAACAGCTTTACAGCTCATCGATGGCTTTGAAGATCGGGCGCGGGTATTTCTGCAAGTGCAAAATGGCTGCAATCATCGCTGTACGTTTTGCTCCATTCCCTTTGGTCGCGGCAACTCGCGGAGTGTACCGATTGGTGAAATCGTAAATCAATCGCGCATACTTGTAGAAAATGGCTATAAAGAGATCGTGCTCACCGGGGTGGATATAACCGATTATGGGCTGGATTTGCCGGGCACCCCCAAGCTTGGGGAAATGGTTAAACGTCTGCTTACTTTAGTGCCTGATTTACCAAGGTTGCGCTTGTCATCAATCGATGTGGCTGAAATCGATGAGAGCTTGCTTGATCTCATCGCTAATGAAGAGAGGTTAATGCCCCATCTCCATTTAAGCCTGCAGGCTGGTGACGATATGATCTTAAAGCGCATGAAGCGCAGGCATAGTCGCACACAAATTATTGATTTTTGCCACAAGGTCAGAGAGCTCCGCGATGATGTTGTCTTCGGCGCTGATATCATAGCTGGCTTCCCTACTGAAACCGATGAGATGTTTGCTAACACTGAGAATATAATCCATGAGGCTGGCCTAACCTATCTGCATGTATTTCCTTATTCTGAGCGTGCCGACACCCCCGCAGCGAGAATGCCGCAGGTTGCTAAGCCTGTGCGCAAGAAACGTGCTAAGATTTTGCGCGAGCTAGGTGAGAAAATGGTAGCTAAGCATTATGCTGGACAGGTTGGGAAAACTCTGGAGGTGATTGTGGAAAATAATAATTTTGCGCGGGCGCGCGATTTTAGTTTGGTGAAAATCAACGCTGACATAGCCTGTGGAGAACTTTTAAAAATTCAGGTTACGTCGGCCACAGATAAGCACCTGATTGGCGATCCTATTTATAACAAACGCTCTTAGCAGCTGATATGATATCTGCGACTTGCGGCAATGAGAGGCGCTCAAGGTTTGCTGCATAAGGCAATGGGATATCTACCCCGCTCACACGTGCTACTGGGAAAGGTATAATATTATATCGGACTTTTTGGGTAATCAATTCTCACCTGCTGTTTATCGGCTAGTAAAGATTGGAAATTTATTTGTAAAGCCTGTATACTTAGTTCTGAAATATCTAACTAAACTATTAATTTAATTAAATGCCTACCTTCTATCATATCAAAAAATGAGAATGAGTTATGAGTAGAAAAGAAAAAAGCCCAACAATACCACCTAATGAGATTATTTTTTATGAAACAGAGGATGGTAAAGTTTCAATCGCAGTAAGATTTGAAAATGACAATATTTGGCTTACCCAAAAGCATATGGCTGAGTTATTTGGATGTTCAGCTGACAACATCTCTTTACATTTGAAAACCATATATATTACTGGTGAATTGAATCAAAACTCAACTACCGAGAAATTCTCGGCAGTTCAACAAGAGGGTAATCGG
Organism: Alphaproteobacteria bacterium; assembly: GCA_013288625.1. Taxonomy (GTDB): domain Bacteria; phylum Pseudomonadota; class Alphaproteobacteria; order Rickettsiales; family Midichloriaceae; genus JABDBN01. Next base: position 26,459 of record JABDBN010000013.1, read on the forward strand.
TCAATAAAACGTTGCATGTTGTTTTATAATTTAGAGGCTGTTATTGCTGTGGGATATAAAGTGAACTCAGAGAGAGGTGTCGCTTTCCGTACGTGGGCTACAGATAAGCTTAAAGATTATATATTCAAAGGTTTTGCGATTGATTCTGATAGATTCAAAAAGGGATCTAAATTTGATATGCGTTTTTTTGATGAGCTTTTAGAAGAAATTCGAGAAATAAGAGCCAGTGAACGCATGGCCTATCAGAAAATCACGGATATTTATGCAACATCAGTGGATTACTTAAGCAACTCAAGCAATGCGCAAAAGTTCTTTGCCACAGTTCAAAATAAGTTACATTTTGCCATAACTGGGAGTACAGCAGCTGAAATTATTGCCGATCGTGCTCACGCTTACAAACCTAATATGGGCCTTACTACTTGGCGTAAAGCACCTGGAGGCAAAATTTTTCTTTCTGATGTAACGACTGCTAAAAATTATTTAAGCAAAGATGAAATATCCCAGCTTAACCGAATTGTTAATATGTATATTGATTATGCTGAATTTCAAGCTGCTAGAGCCAAAACAATGACAATGAAAGATTGGTCAGAAAAACTGGATGTATTCCTAAAGTATAATGAGCAAGAAATACTGACTGGTCTGGGTAGAATATCCCATGAAATTGCTGTAGCGCTTGCAGAAAAGGAATATGGGGTTTTTAGAAAAAAACAAGATGAACTGCACCGATCTGACTTTGATAAATTGTATGAAGTAAGGAACTTATCGAAATCTAACTCAGAGGATAATACCACCTAATATTATTTATAACACACGCTCTTAGCTGCTGATATGATATCTGCGACTTGCGGCAATGAGAGGCGCTCAAGGTTTGCTGCATAAGGCAATGGGATATCTACTCCGCTCACACGTGCAACTGGCGCATCTAAATAATCAAAAGCCTGCTCCATGATTTGCAAGCCGATTTCCGCGCCGATACCTGCATAAGGCCAGCCCTCCTCGACACAAACTATTCGGTTGGTTTTTTGCACTGAGGTGATAATGGTAGCCATATCCAATGGGCGCAGGGTTCGCAAGTCAATAACCTCGGCATTAATGCCTTCTTGGGCAAGTGCTGCTGCGGCTTCCATCGCAGATTTCACTTGGAGTGAAAATGCTACTATTGTGACATCAGAACCTTCTTTCAACACTTTGGCTTTACCGATTTCAACAACAAAATCATCATTGAAGTGCTCGGGCACTTCGTGCGAATGCCCATACAAAATCTCGTTTTCCAGAAATATCACTGGGTTTGGATCTCTTATCGCCGCCTTTAGCAGGCCTTTATGATCTTCAGCGCTATAGGGAGCGATTACTTTTAAGCCCGGAACGTGTGCATACCAGCTGGCATAACACTGTGAATGCTGGGCACCGACTCTTGAGGCCGCACCATTAGGGCCGCGAAACACAATGGGACAGCGCACCTGGCCGCCAGACATATAATTAGTTTTAGCCGCTGAATTTATAATATGGTCAATTGCCTGCATGGAAAAATTGAAAGTCATAAATTCAACTATGGGGATCAAACCGGCGAAAGCTGCGCCTACGGCGATGCCAGCGAAACCATTTTCAGTAATTGGGGTATCGATAATCCGTTTGTCGCCGAATTCCTCAAGCAAGCCTTGGGTTATTTTATAAGCGCCCTGGTACTGGGCTACTTCTTCCCCCATAATAAAAACTCGTTCATCGCGACGCAATTCCTCAGCCATTGCATCTCTTAGTGCTTCTCTTACAGTGATTACTGGCATACCTACCTCTTTTTCATTAACCGTTGAGTAAAGTCAGCTACGCGTTTTCCGAAGTATTCAGCTGTTGCCAAATCGCATTCGACAAGCTTTTCATCGGTTGTTACTCCATTTATTTGTGTCATCAAACCCAGCCAGCCCCCAACTCGATTTAGTGGAACAGCTCCGCCACTTTCAGTTTTGCCTGCCATAATATCGAGGCCAACCCAAACCATTCCCTGCTGAAATGCAAATAGTGCTAACTGTATAAGAGTTCCTAATTTATCTCCGCTTAAAGCCGCTGAATTGGTAAACCCTGCAGCTACTTTGTCGCACCATTTGCGGGCAGACCAGGCTTCTGAGGTCGCATCCATAAAGAGTTTATATTCAGCAGGCACTGATCCCATATAAGTAGGGCACCCAAATATAATTGCATCTGCTGCGTCAAGATAGCCCATATCAACTTGATTGCAAGGCATTAACCTGACTTCCGCTCCAAAATTACCAGCTCCCTCGGCTACAGCCTGAGCTATCTTTTCAGTTGAACCAGCAGCGCTAAAAAATACTATTGCTATTTTGCTCATGTTCTAAACACAAACATCGGTCATTAGTTCGCTTTCGTCTGGCTCAGGGCTGGTTTGCGCAAACTCAACCGCAACCTTAACCTTATCTATAGCGATTTTTTCAAAGGCATCCAGATCAGCCTGTTTTACAATTTTATTAGCTAAAAGATATTTCTCTAGCAATGTAATCGGATCATGCTTCTGCTTATATTCTTCAACTTCTTCCTTGCTTCGGTATTTTGCAGGATCGGACATGGAGTGCCCGCGGTAGCGATAAGTTTTCATCTCAAGTAGCAATGGTTGTTGGTTTTTGCGCACAAATTCCACAGCTTCCTTAGCCGCGCTATAAACCTGGATGAAATCCATGCCATCTATACGCCGTCCTTCAATACCAAAGGATTCACCTCGCTTATACAAATCAACAGTACTGCACCCCCGTGCAACTGATGTGCCCATACTATACTCATTATTCTCAATTACATAGAGTACAGGCAACCCCCAAAGTTTTGCTATATTAAAGGACTCGTATACCTGCCCCTGATTCACAGCCCCATCACCAAAATAGGTCACACAAATATTAGGTTTTTTCATATATTTTTTTGCAAAAGCAATACCTGTCCCAATAGGCACCTGGGCACCTACTATTCCATGACCGCCATAGAAGCCGCGTTTAAGATCAAACATATGCATCGATCCGCCTTTGCCTTTGGAGCAACCACTTGCCCGACCTAAGAGCTCTGCCATAACCACCCCTGGATCACTGCCGGCAACAATCATCGCCCCATGATCACGGTAGCTTGTGATTACTGAATCCCCTTCTTTAAGCGCCAGGTGGACGCCGGTTGCGACTGCTTCCTGACCGATATAAAGATGGCAAAACCCACCGATTTGGCCCATTCCATAAAGCTGGCCGGCTTTTTCCTCAAAGCGTCTAATCAAGAGCATCTCCTGATATGCGCGCTTAAGCATTGCATTATCAACTTTAATACCGGCTATTTCTTTAACAGATTTTGGCATACACATTAATCACCTTATATTCATACTAATATAAGGGATAAATGCGCTTCTGAAAAGAAAATACTAGCGTTTCTCAAAGTATATGAAACAAAAATCTATGGATCATTGTTTTTGAAATACATAGCAGGAAATTTAACAAATCACTATTGTCTGACTAATCCGATGCCCATGTCGGATTAGTAATGACTAATTCGATATGAGCGTCGGTTTGGTCAAGGCTAATCATTTAGTAAATGGTATTTAGTAGAAGTTAACACTTGGCCAAAGCACTGAGACGGCCTATAATCGTGAAAGTTCACTTATAAATAAGCTAATGTCAGAGTTCATACATCTTAGAGTATATTCAGATTATTCCATAGGGCTTGGGGCGCTAAAAACCAAGGCTCTGTTGAAGCTCTGCACGTCGAAGAAAATTCCTGCAGTAGCTCTGACCGATAAAAATAATCTTTTTGGCGCGCTGGAGTTTTCTTTAGAAGCAGCTAAAAATGGTGTGCAACCTATCATAGGTCTAGCTCTAAATACAAAGGGCGAAGAAAAAAACTACAGTGAAGTTCTTCTTATTGCGCAAAACGAGGAGGGTTTTAAAAACCTGCTCAAACTATCAAGCAATGCTTATCTCAATCGCCTTGATAACAAGTGTGTGGGAGTACCTCTTCAAGATATTTACGATAATAATTCTGGTCTCATCATGCTTATTGGCGGGGTGGACAGCCACCAACACAACTTATTTAAGGAAAATAAGTTGGATGAAATTAGCAAATCGGTAAAGCAGACCCAGGGAGTTTTTGGTGACCGGCTATATATTGAAATCCAGCGCGGCAAAGCAACTTCAAATGAATACGAAGAACTGATGCTCGACATTGCCTATAAACAGAATATAGCAATTGTCGCAACCAACCCGGTGTGCTTTTTGGAACCGGAAATGTACGAAGCGCATGACGCTTTTATATGTATCGCTAATGGTCGCTATTTGCTCGATGACACCCGGCCAAAATCCTCGCCTGAAAGTTATTTCAAAAGCGCTAAAGAGATGGAGGCGCTCTATGCTGACTTGCCTGAAGCTATAGCCAACACCAAAGTGATAGCGCAGCGATGCAGCGTAATGGCAGAAAGCCGGGCTCCGCTTTTGCCGCGCTTTAGTGCCAACGAAATTGAGGAGATTGCCGCGCAATCTCGTGCAGGCTTAGAAAAGAGAATTATAGATATCAAGGATGAGTCACAAAGAAAGGTGTATTTTGATCGCCTTACCTTTGAGCTTTCAGTCATCAATGGCATGCAATATGCCGGATATTTCTTAATAGTTTCTGATTTTATAAAATGGAGTAAAGCCAATGATATTCCAGTTGGTCCTGGTCGGGGTTCAGGTGCAGGTTCGGTCGTCGCCTGGGCTTTAGAAATTACCGATCTCGATCCCTTGCAGTACGGATTGCTTTTTGAACGCTTTCTTAATCCAGATAGAGTATCATTGCCGGATTTTGATATTGATTTCTGCCAGGATCGTCGGGGTGAGGTAATCGACTACGTGCGCAAAAAATATGGCAATGATCGGGTAGCACAGATTATAACTTTTGGAAAGCTACAGGCGCGTGCCGTGCTTAGAGATGTGGGTAGAGTTTTGCAGCTGCCTTACCTCGCGGTTGATAAGATCTGCAAAATGGTTCCAAACAATCCAGCCAACCCCATTACGCTTAAAGAGGCCATTGCCCTTGATAAAGATTTGCAGCAGCAAGCCCAGGATGACCCGAGTATTGAAAAGCTCTTAAAAATCAGCTTGCAACTCGAGGGGTTAAACAGGCATGCTTCAACCCATGCTGCGGGTCTTGTAATCGCTGACCGCTCTATTGTTGAACTTGTGCCCCTTTATCAGGATGATAATGCCGAGCTGCCTGCTGTACAATATTCTATGAAATATGCTGAGGAAGCCGGGCTGATAAAATTTGATTTCCTGGGATTAAAAACTCTGACGATGATTTCCTGGGCCTGCAAATTAATTATCACAGATGGCGCCAAGCTTGATATTGCCAAAGTACCGATTGAAGATACAAAGACTTATGAGCTGCTCTCTCGCGGCGAAACTATAGGCGTGTTTCAGTTTGAAAGCACTGGTATGAAGGAAGCGATCAAAAAACTCAAACCTGACCGAATCGAAGATCTAATTGCCTTGGGGTCGCTATATCGCCCAGGGCCGATGGACAATATTCCAAGCTACATCAATCGCAAGCATGGCCTTGAAAAACCTGAGTATATTCATCCCCTGATGGAGACAGTTCTCAAAGAAACCTACGGTATTATCGTCTATCAGGAACAGGTAATAGAAATTGCCCGCGTGATGGCAGGCTACACCCTTGGCAGTGCTGATCTTTTGCGGCGGGCAATGGGTAAAAAAATCAAGGAAGAGATGGAAGCTCAGCGAGAAGTATTTCTATCGGGTTGCGCGCGAAATGGTATAGAAGCTGAGACGGCCAGAGAGCTTTTTGCGCTGATTGAGAAGTTTGCTAGCTATGGTTTTAATAAGTCGCATGCGGCTGCATATGCGCTTATTTCATATCAAACCGCTTACCTCAAAGCCAATTATCCGCTAGAGTTTCTGATCGCCTCAATGAATTTGGAAATTCATGACACTGACAAGATCAACCTTTTCTGCCAGGAAGCTAAGCGCTTAAATATTGAACTCCTGCCGCCGGATGTCAATTTCTCTCAGTCCACATTCTGCAGTGAAAATGGCAAAATCCGATTTGCTTTGGGCGCTTTGAAAAATGTAGGCATCCAGCCTGTGCAAGCCTTAGTGGATGAACGCAACCAAAGAGGTTTATTTAAAGATATATTTTCGCTGCTCGAACGCTGTGGTTCGGGGTTGCTTAATAAGCGGATGCTTGAAAGCCTGAGCAAGGCCGGAGCCTTTGACGGTATTTATAAAAACCGGCATGAGCTTTTGGAAAACGCTGAGCTTCTCATCAAATTTGCGAACAATGCTGCTAAAAATAAAAATACTCAGCAGCTTGGTTTGTTTGGGCAGGATAGCGAGCTGGATACCACGCGGCCTAAGCTTATCACTTATGAAGAATGGGATTTCCAGGAGATGCTGGGTGCGGAATTCGGAGCCTTTGGCTTTTATCTGGCAAGCCATCCTTTGGAATCTTATGCTGCCAAACTAGCAAAGCTACCGCTCACTGATTCAGTAAACGTTGAAGCGCGCGCAACTTTTAAAGGAGCTAAGCTCAACGTTGCTGGTGTTATTATATCAAAGAAGATTCGCTCTTCAAAAAAGGGCAAGTATGCCTTTCTGCAACTTTCCGACCGCTCCGGACTCTTAGAGTTTTCCGTTTTTAATGAGCAGTTGCTTTATAAGCATGAAGACTTGCTGCAGCCGGGGAGTATCGTATATTTAAAAGTGGATGTGCGTAAGGATGATAATGGGCTTCGCACTGTAGTTGATGAGATTCAGGATATCGAGTTTGCATTGTCTCATGTTAAAACCGTTCTAGAAATTGTCATTACCAGCCCTGAGTCGATTCCCCAGGTGCAGTCATGCCTCAGTGATGATGGCAAAATCGTGCAGCTCAAACTGCAATTGCCTACCGGAGAAGAAGTTATCTTCGGGTCTAAAAAACAAATGTTCATCAACCATAAGGGGGAGGCGCAATTGAAGAAAATAAGCGGAGTAACTTTCTGTGAACTGTAATGACTTTAGATTTACACTTCCTTAATTTGTGTTAACATTTCGTCGTTACTTAAGCCAATAAGAGGTTTTTTATGTCGACACTACCTAAGCATGAAATCTTTAAGGTTATGAACTTTCCTGCTCTAGAATATTATGTATGGGGAGAAGGCTATTATGCAACGGAAGCTATTTACCTGCTACCAGGTAATAAAGTAATCTGTAAAAATTCGCAGATCTCAGCCCCAAAAATCTTCCTTAAGAGCCCTGATGTTCTTCATACACAAAATTGCAATATTGAAGGAAAGGTTATTTATCTCTCTGATTCTGATACATGTACTCTCTATAAAGATGACCCGCTTGTAGCAGCACATTGTCCATACCATAGCGATCTTTAAACTACCTACTTCAAATATATGCTTGTGATTATGTAGGAGCTTGTTAAGCTGATTTAAAATAATAACAGGTAGTTTTATGAATTATAAATACGTTGAGATAGTAAGTTCAGTGACTCATTTTAGAGATTCTTCCCAATCAATTGAACTCAGTGGTAATGATTATACTGCTTCGAGAGCAATCTATATGTTAACTGATAACCTTAACTGTGTTAATGCGCAGTTGACGGCTCCTCATATTTTTTTTAAAGCTCCGGAGGCATTACATCAACAAAATTGTACCCTGAATGGAGAAGTAGTGTACCTATCTGATCCTAATACCTGCGTCCTATATAAGGATGATATATATTTAGAAGAGTATTGCCCAAGCAAACATGTTGATCTGTAATCTGCTAAATAAAAGAGAGGATATATG
>JABDBN010000014.1 GCA_013288625.1 Alphaproteobacteria bacterium
GCATTCAGGCGCGCCTCTTGCTGCAGCAGAAATATTTGCTGCGCAATTTATAGTCATGCCTACTATATACAATAAGGTTCATGATTACTTTAATCCGAATGATGTATTGGTGAATAACACCATTGTTGCTGCAGAAGCTGTAGAATAGAGTTTAATAAAATTAGTCTTTTCATAGCAGTATTTGTAAGGCACTATGCTCGCATATAACTATTTGGTATCTACTTATGAAACGTGAGACAGCCTTAAAAGGCCTAGCATGCTTGGATGGAATATTCTCCGCGGGCCTTGACTCTTATTACATTGTAGCAAGGCATGGTTACCCTCTATCTTTTACTCCGATTCCTTATTTGGGAGCTCAAAATATGCTGTTTTTTAAGCCTATTGAGCCTGGGTATATGGCTGATGTTAATTCATATTGTTATAAGGGCACAGCTTTATTTAGTGCTGCAGGAATATTATATGCAGGCTACCCTGTTGCAGCAATTGATATCTTGGCTGAACAAGCATATATTGCGCCTAAATTATTCAACTGGGTTCATGATATCTTTCATCCTGAGCATACACTTGTGGATAACAAGATTATCGATTTTGAAGCGGCATAAGCATTAATAAAATTAGTCTTTTCACAGCAGTATTTATAATGCACTATGCTCACATATAATTATTCAGGATAAAACCATGGTTACTAATATTGCCTCAAAAGGCGCAGCATGCCTAAATGGAGTAGCTTCCTCTGTTATTGATTCTTTTACCATTGTAGACAAGTTTATTCCCCCTATTACTTCTTCAACTATACCTCATTTTGGATCTTTTAACATGCTGATTTATTCTACTTATGCGTATGGTGATAACCTTGAGCTTGCTACAACATGTTACAAGCATACGGCTTTATTTAGTGCCGCTGGAGCATTTTTTGCAGGCTATCCAGTTGCAGCAGCAGAGATCCTTGTTAAGCAATGGGTAATAGCGCCTACGATATTCAGCTGGACTCATGATAAATTTAATCCTGATCATACACTTGATTATACACTAGTTAATAGCAATACTATCTCTATAGCTCCAGTATAAGCATTAACAAAATTAGGCTTTTAACTACAGGTAAAATACTATACTGTCCCCAAAAACATTGAGGGAAGTCCAGTGACTCAAGAAATGGATTTTGGTGAATCATTATTACTTTTAAACGGAATCGCAGCTTCAATTTACGACATTTTTAGCTTCTTTAAAAAGTATCCGTTTGATATCCCTTATTTAGGGGCTATGGATTTGATGGCATTAGCAGCTTTGAGCGATAATTATTATTTTACTATTTCAATGCAAAATTATATTGCCTGTGGTTTCATAAGTACTGCATGTATATATTGTTCAAGCTCTTCAGATGCCGCCCCATTTGTATTGGGGCAAACCTTTGCTATTTCTATATCTGCCTCTCTAATTAATGATTTTATGAACCCGAGTCCTGTTTTATTTAATGACACAGTTATTGCGGAAGTTTCCACTGCGCACTAGCATAATATTATGGTCACTGAATTCGCATATAATACTGTATCATGTCTTAATGGTGTGATGGCATCTATTCTTGATGCGCACACGATTGTGGCTGTACATGGTGCTGCTAGTATTCCTAAATTACCTTTTTTTGGAGCCGTAAATCTATTTCACTCGGCTTATACAGAGGATGATTATAACTTCCACCTGACTGATAAATGTTATGAATGGGGGGCATGCTTTTGTTCATCGTATATGCTTTTAAAGGGCTTTCCATATATTGCAGGGGATATTCTTGTAAGAGAAGCATTGTTACATTCGCAGATAAGTACTCATCTTCATGATTACTTTCACCATAATAGCTCTTTAATAAATGAAACTATTCTGACTGAATAGTAGGTCATTATTTAACAAAATTACTCTTGTAGCTGTATTATAAGTAAGCCATCATTTATATATTTAATATTACGGTTCTTATATGTTGACTGAACTAGCTTACCCTGCTGCATGCTTAAATGGTATAATGGCAGCTTATTTGGATTCTGAAACCGTTGTCGGTGAACACGTGCCTTCTCATAAAGCCTGGTTGTTTCCTTACGTGGGAACGATAGATTTGGGAATAGTTGCTTGCATTGTACCTAGTAGCTATTTTTATGTAGGTTTGGTTTGCTATGAGGGTGGAGTCTTATTTAATGCCCATGCTAATTATGCAGATTCTTCAGATACTGCAAAAGGAATTCTAGGCTGGCTTGGGGTTGTTCATGCGGGTGTATTTTACAATATCCATAATAATTTAAACCCTATTGAATTAAGCAATGATGAAACAACCTTAGATTTAAGCAGTGTGCATATTTCTGACTAAGGTTAGTTGTACTTATAAAGGTTTAATGTATAATATATCCTAATCATTTCAATAAGTGTAGTTATGTGGGCTAATCTCAAGCAAGGTGATATTATAGATGTGGTTCACCGAGCAGCGCTAACATTTCTGAGGAGCAAATCAGGCGCTCGCTGCAGCAGTTTGAAAATGCCGGGTACAAGGTGCGCTATCCTGCTGACTTAATTAATATGGAACATGCCTTTCATGCAAATACCGATGCATATCGAATAGAAAGCATGAAGCGCGCTCTGCTTGCTGAAGATTCAAAAGTGATCTGGACGTTGCGGGGTGGCTATGGTGCTGCCAAGGTGATTAAAGGCCTGATAGATTCAGGCGTGAAGCCGCAAAGGGAAAAGGTTTTTATAGGTTTTAGCGATACTACAGCACTGCACCTGTTTTTCAGTGAGACCTGGGGGTGGCATACTATTCATGGAGCTGGGTTGTCTCAGGCTAACAATAGTGAGTGTAGTGCCAGCAACGTTGATGGAATTATGAGTTTACTAAATAGCGAGGACAGGTCTTTTAGCATCCCAGTTCAGGCGCAGGTTCCAGCAAAGGCGGCAGCATTGCCGATTCATGGCAAACTTAGTGGAGGCAACCTATCTCTCATTCAGACATCTATTGGTACTCCGTGGCAAATGACCGGTGGTGGCAAAATCCTTATTATTGAGGATGTCAATGAGCGTGGGTACAGAGTGGATAGAATGCTCCACCATTTACTCCAAGTCGGGATTTTTACGGGAGCCCAAGCCATGGTTTGCAATTTTACAGGCGGCTATGAAAGCGATGGCAGCAATCTTATCTCGAAGGCATTAGAAGATTTTGCAAAGCACATAGATTTTCCGATCTTTACGTGTGCTGGGATAGGTCATGGCTATGATAACGCCCCATTTGTCTATGGTGCTAATGCCAGGATATCAGCTGATGGAGATGGGTATAAACTGACTTATAGCCTTCCTGATTACTAAATTTTAAGCTTAGACTTGATTTTTTTAATAGTGTTTTTGATTTTAAAACTAGTGCTGGTAATCTTATTCAAGGCGCGGTCGAATTTTTCAATAGCCTCATCGCATTGCTTTTCTTCTATTACGAATGGCGGCGTAATGCGCATAGTATTTTGACCAGCTGGAATCGAAAGCAACAGCTCTTCGCGGCACAACACGCTGAATTGCTCAACATCCAAATGGGGTTTAAGCTTTATGCCTAACATCAGCCCAACCCCGGTAATCTCTTCAATCTTATCAGCATGATCCATGCGCAAGTGGTCTAGCTTGTCTTTGAGATAATGCGAAATAGCTCTGATATGAGGTAGGAATGTAGGTTCTTCCATAATATCCAAAACCGTGCTGCCCACCGCTATGGCCAAAGGGTTGCCGCCAAAGGTGGAGCCGTGGCTATTACGCTTCATGGCTTTGCCTACAGTTTCAGTGGCGAGGCATGCCGATATTGGAAAGCCTGAGCCGAGGCCTTTGCCCAGCGCCATAAGGTCTGGCTTTATCCCGTACATTTCGTAGGCAAACATGTTGCCGGTTCTGCCCATGCCGGACTGGACTTCATCGACTAATAACAGCATGCCGTTGCGATCGCAAAGGTTCCTTACTTCTGTCATGTACTCTTGCTGCAGGGCGCGCATGCCGCCTTCACCCTGTACAAGTTCTAGCAAGATGCCAGCAGTTGTGGGAGAAATTGCATCTTGGAGCGCGACGAGGTCGTTCCAGGCCACTCGGTCAAAACCATCGACTGCTGGCTCAAATCCTTGGATTTTTTCTTTGGCTCCGGCCGAGGCGGTTGTCAGGGTGCGCCCGTGAAATGCGCCATCTAAAGTGATAAGCCTGTAGCGGTGAGTTTCGCCTTTTTCATTGAAATAGCGTCGCGCCATCTTAATCATGCATTCCACTGCTTCAGCTCCGGAGTTGGCTAGAAAAACTGTGTCGGCAAACGACATATCAACCAATCTCTTGGAATACTCTTCCATGCCCGGAATGGTATAGCGATTTGAAAGGTGCCAGAGCTTCTTTGCTTGACTAGTCAGGGCATCAACCATGCGCGGGTGGCAGTGACCCAGGGCCAGTGCGGCATAACCCGCTGCGAAGTCAAGATACTGTTTGCCATCTTTTGCGAACAGATAAGCCCCACTTCCATGGGTGAATTCAATTTCTGCGCGATCATATAATGGAAGAATTACCGGAATCATACTATTACCAAAAAGTACCTATTATACTATTAGTCTATTTTTCTTATAGTTTTTTAGCAATGACGATATCAAGCTATATAATAAAAAAAGCCGGTGAGGTTTATCCCACCGGCATTTCAAACAAAAAGGGTAATCTCGATTAGCGTTTAGAGAACTGGAAGCTCTTTCTCGCTTTCTTACGGCCATATTTCTTACGCTCTACAGTACGTGAATCGCGGGTTAAGAAGCCGCCATGACGTAAAGGTTGATGCATATCTTCATGGGTTTTATCCAGGGCTCTGCTAATGCCGTGCCTGATAGCGCCAGCTTGTCCTGATAATCCGCTGCCTTCTACTGTGCACCAAACATCAAAAAGCCCGGCAGTATTGGTCACTGCAAACGGCTGGTTGATAATCATACGGAGCACTGGGCGCGCTAGATATTTTTCAGCATCCTTACCATTTATAATGATGCGGCCATTGCCTTTTGCAATCCATACACGAGCTGATGCGCATTTTCTGCGACCTGTTGCATAAGTGCGTCCAGCTTTAGGCAGCACTTTTGAAATCTCTATTAATTCAGATTTTGCGGAAACGGTTGTAACCATGGTTATGAGGTCCTCTTATTTTTTTTATTTTTTAATCCCAAATCCAGTACATGAGGTTTTTGTGCTTCATGTGGATGATCTTGCCCGCCATAGACATGCAGGCACTTTAGTTGCTTTCTTGCTAAAGGACTTACTTTAGGCATCATTCTTTCAATAGCTTTTTTTACTACTCTTTCAGGGAATTTGCCATCTAGAATGTCTCTGGCACTTCTTTCTTTAATACCACCAGGGTGATTTGTGTGCCAATAATGAATGCTTTGGTCTTTTTTATCGCCAGTCATAGCAACTTTTTTGGCATTGATGATAATAACATTATCACCGGTATCCATGTGCGGAGTGAAAGTTGGCTTATGCTTGCCGCGAAGAATTTTCGCAACTTCTGCTGACAAACGTCCTAAAACAATTTTCTCAGCGTCAATGATAAACCATGACTTCGTGACTTCGCCACGCTTTGCTGTATATGTACCAGCTGTAAATGAACTCATAAGGACAATCCTAATATCTCTAAAGTGCTTGATTATGCTTCTAACCACCGCTTTTGTCAATATCGTTTTAAAGAGCTATAGCAATTATTTCATCTTTGCGCTTTTTGAGCGCTTATATTAACTAGTAATATTGACTTATCTGAACAAGAAACTGTATATTTACCTTTGCACTTAAAAAGGAATTACCATATGTCCGAAGAGAACATCCGTAAGGCAGAATCATACTATCAAGCCATAAACAATAAAGATCTGGCAGCAGCGGCGCAATATCTGCATCCTGATGTTAGGGTGTTATCGCCAATGATGGAGATCGAAGGGAAAGAGGTTGTGCTCGATGGAGTTCAGCGCTTTATGGCTATGATCAGCACTTTGACTATCCGTGAGAGGTTTAGCTCTGGGGATAAAGTTGTCTTGATTTATGATATTGACTCACCGGCGCCAGTTGGAACCCTTCGTGCTTCCGCGCTTATTACCTTTAAGGATAATCTTATCATCCGCATTGAGCTATTCTTTGATGCGCGTCCTTTCGAAAAATAATCGTGGAGTGGAGCATGCCAGAAACCAACTTATCTCGTGCAGAGTCGTATTACCAGGCGATATGCCAAAAGGATCTGGCCGCCGCAGGGCAATACCTTCATTCTGGAGTTATAGTATCGTCCCCATTGATGGAGCTTGCAGGGAAAGAAGCTGTTCTTGAGGATGTTAAATGGTTTATGGAAATTATTAATGGCTTGGATATCAGGGCAAAATTTGCCTCAGGTAATCAGGTCATGCTGGTATTTGATTTAGATGCTTCTGCCCCAATTGGGATTTTGCCTACGGCAGTGCTTATGACCTTTAAGGAAATTCTCATCAGCCATATCGAACTCTTTTTTGATGCCCGCCCATTGGAAAAATATATCAGTCTTAATGCTGCTTAAGTTTAGGAATTCTGTGGAGTTAGCCATAGGCTGTATATAAAAATACACAATTTTGGCGTCCATTCGTGCATTTTGTTGAAAGAAATGCTTGCCATCAATAGGGGACGAGGTTATTTTTAGTCCTGTCGTTTAATTCTATTGGAGTAATTCTATGAACAAGACCGAACTCGTTGCAGCGATTGCAAAAGATTCAAAGCTTACCAAAGCTGATGCTGAGAAAGCGCTTAATGCACTTATTGGTGTAGTTGGTAAGGCGCTTAAAAAAGGTGAAAAAGTTACTATCCCTGGATTTGTAACTATTTCTAAAGTAAAACGCAGTGCGCGCTCAGGCCGTAACCCACAAACCGGTAAAGAAATTAAAATTGCTGCTAAGAACGTAGCAAAATTCAAAGCTGGTAAAACTTTGACCGATTCACTGAAGTAAATTCATTTAAAGACTGGGGCCATGAAATGTCTGGCCCGGTCTTTATAGTACATTCTCTTGCGCCAAATTTCCCCTCTATATAATAGTCTCAAGTTCTCTTCACACTTCCTCAGTAGTATTTTGTCTCCGCCAAGTCGGAAAGTCATGTTGTGAAAAATCAATATAGCTTGGTAAATATGTCTCTGGTGTAAATTTAATTGCATAATGCTTAATTATCATATATAATATGCTGGATTTTTTAAAAAACCCGGAAAAATGAAATGAAGCAAATTATAGAAAAATACAAGATGCTAATGGATGCGTTGGAAGACTCTACTGATATAGATAGAGTTACTAGAGATGATCTTAGAAAATGTCTGGCAATTTATGTAAATGGTGAAATCCTAATTGCATTTAATAATTATACCAAAAAACAAAAGATCATATCAGCAGATATGATAGCCTTCTTTTATTTGCACCTGCAAATGTCTGGAGCTGCCAATGAGTCGCTTAGAAGGGATTTTACTGGGTTGCATTCAGATTTAAGCGACGTGCTTTTTGATAATACCGTAGATGGCAAAGGAGCCGCCCGCTTATCTCGCTTTGCTGGCGCTCACTCTACAAGCCTATCAGCACTTCTCAATGGCTTTAATCCTAAATTATTGCACGATTATATCTTACTAATGAAAGATGTCCGTGCGGAAATAGAAAGGTGTATTTTATCGTACTTGCCTAAATTGGGAGAGGTATTACGTCAAGTGGCTGAAATCAGCTTCTCCCCTATGCTGCGTGTTGATTTCTCTTCGCCACAATTTAAGATCAATGCTCAACAAATAGAGGCATCATGTTTACTTGAGTCAGTAAAATCTATAGATATTGCTGCTTCTATATTTGATGAAACGGTGCAAACCGAATTCTTAAATTCGGCTTCGGGTCAGGCGCTAGCTATTATGGCAAGGCAGATTGTTGCTAATAATGTTTTTATATTGTTGAAAAACGGGACTCTGAGCCACCATGCAGATTTTACTGAACTCCGGCAGTACCGCAATTGCAGTGCGCATGGTATTGTTATGTGGGAAATTCAGGATAACCCTGTTCAATTGCGGTTTAACTGTATGCGCCTTGTATTATGTGCCAGAGATACTTTGGTTAGTCAATTGAAAGTCCTATCCCCAACTGTATATGGCGATTACTTAAATCCACCTAATGTAGAACTTAAAGTGAGTGAAGAGCCCTGTGAACTTACTCAGCAGGTAGAGAAAACCAAGGTTAAAAAGAAGAAAAATAAACTTCCTAAAAGTGTTGTGTTGCATACTAGTCAAGAAAAAGAAAACAGTGAGTGTTTAGTGCTCTTCGAAAAGCAAACTAAACAAAGCATTATAATGAGAAATCTTATAGCTAGTTTTTATAATAATAGTCGTAAAGTAGACGCAATAATGAAACTGAAGTCTGTTCTTGAAACATTGAATAGCTGTCATGCAATTATCCCAGAATCTTTTATTCATGGTATTAATGAGTCGCTGGTAGGAAAAGCTACGCGCAACCTTGTGAATAATGGGAGGTATTATAGCTACATTAGGTTTAGTGATGATCAAGGTGTCGCCCCTTTTGATGTAGCGTTGCATTTTGATCCAGTGGCATACCCATCTGGTTTCAAAGAAGTTAACCTGAATTTTATATTTGCACCGCTTTCCCTGATGACTGAAGGAAATATGGCGTTGTTTAATAAGCAAGAAAATCTTGCGCTTTTTAAGCAGGTTTTGCAAAAAGCTTTTGATCATCGCGCATCGCCTAATTGTGTGATCCAAGCTCACAATGGATTATATAGTATTTTGAGTTTTGCAATTATTAACAATTTTCCAGCGGATGTTATTGCTTTTTTATTGGAGAATGGTGCGAATGTTAATAACATAATTGGAAATACGCTATGCGTGAGCCCCCTAACCCATGCTGTAATAAGAAGCCCAGATATTGTGCCACTTCTTCTGCATGCGGGTGCAAATCCCCTTGATATTACCTATGACCCTAATGCCCCATTGAATGATAAGTCTTCAATTTTTTATGATATTCTTAGTGAACTGCATGTACCTGCTGCAGTGCGCAATAGATCTTTGAAAATCCTGTGCACTCATGCTTTTCAAAAATATGGCGGAAAAGCTCTCTTAGCTAGTATGAATGCTCCACTTAAGCTTTATAAGCCTAACAAAAAACCTGAATTACATGACATAAGTAAACTTTATGAACTTATAGAATCTTTGCCAACACGAGAACAGTTGCTTCGTAATCCAGAACTTTATCAAGCTAAATTTACTAGGGAAGATGCTATGCCAGTTTTGGTGCTGCACCAAAAAGTTGTGACTGTTCTTAGTAACCCAAGGTTTGATTTCTATAAATTAATACTCAATGGTGAAATTGAAATACTGGTGCAAGAGATTGTGAGTCTTAATTCGCCTAAGAAGATACTTGCTGCTATGGGTATTGCAGAAGGTGTTGAAGAAGTTCATAGTGGCAAAAAGTTCCCTGCAGATCAGTTTGCTTCTGATCTTGGGCTGATGCCATTAGCCTTATATCTTGGTCGTGTCCGATCCTTTTGCTTAGCGCCCTCGCTTAAGATGTGTACAAGTATGACTAATTACTTTTCTAGAATGGAAACTTGCATTTATAGCTGCTTTCCTAAGGAATTCTCTTGTATGCATAGCTCAGGGCCTAGTATTTTTGCTCTTGTTGCTGACTATTGGGGCATGAAGGCGGGCCGGCAAAGTGTCGCATATCACTGCTTATAAGGAAAATTTGCTTAATATTTGCTTTGTGTTCGATTATTGGGTATAATGCGAATAATTATTTATATAACTTATAGAAAGATTAAATGAAGAATATTATAGATAAGTACCGCTTGCTCAATGAAATGCTAGACGATGCGCCTGGTGTTGATGATGTTACCAAGGATGATCTTAGAAAGTGTCTGGCGATTTACATCAATGCTGAGATCTTAATTGCATTCAATCAATATGCTGGGCAGCAAAAGACAATAACTGCCGATATGATTGCCTTCTTTTATCTGCACCTACAGATGTCCGGTGCTGCCAATGAGGCACTTAACAGGGGGTTTACTGATTCTAATCTCGAATTACAGGTTGCGCTTTTTGATGATACTGCTGATGGCAAAGGAGCTGCGAGGTTATCTCGTTTTGCTGGCGCTCATGCCACAAGCTTATCTACGCTCATCAATGATTTTACCCCAGCATTGCTACGCAAATATATGCAAGAGCTTGAAGAAATTAAACTAGTGCTTGGCAGGTGTATATTATCGCATGTTGCTACATTAAGCGACGCATTACTCAGTCCAGTTGAAATCGGCTTCACTCCTATGCCGGTTGTTGATGCATCTTCACCACAACTTAGGGTAAATACTCAGAATGCAAAGGCTTCTTGCTTACTTGAATCAGTAAAAGCAATAGATATTCTAGCTCCTATATTAAGCGAAGAGCGGCAAGAAGAATTCAACAAGTCTCATACTGCTCAAGCGCTAGCTATTATGGGAAGACTGATTTTTGCTAATAATATATTTTCATTGCATGGTCATGATCCTGTTTTTGCTGAGCTGAGGCAATTCCGCAATCGTAGTGCGCATGGCCTTGTTATGTGGGAAATTCAGAATAATCCTCTCAAACTGAGATTTAATTGTATACGGCTTGTATTAAAAATGAGAGGTACATTGCTTGCTCAATTGGAGGCTATATCTCCTGATACCCATGAAAGCTGCACAAATCCGCCGATTGTAGAAATCCACGTGAGAGATGAAAGCTGCTCATCTCAAACGAGTGCAAGCCAGGCTAAAGTAAGGAAGAAAAAGAAGCCAGCTGAAAGTAAAGAGCCGCATGTTTCAAAAGAAGCTAATATTGAATTTCTCAAAAAGCGAGCAGAACAAAGCTATGATATAAAATTGCTCATAATAAAATTATTAAATAATAGAAAAGTGGCAACGGACGAAATAATGACTTTAAAGTTGGTTATTGGGGCATTGGAAGTGATTCACTTGCCTTTTCCGGAGCTCCATATTGGTGGTATTAATGGTGCTGTTATTGCCACAAGAGTGAAGGGATCGAAAATTGTTGAGGTGGATGACAATTTAATAAAATGCCAAATGCAAGCCGTTATAGGTGCAAAAGGTTTTTGGGATCCGAAATATACAGAAGATTCAACGTTTTGGATGGGGGTAATGAAGAGTAAATATCCATTTGGTATAGATAAAGCCCCATTCTATTTGATAGGTGAGATATTGCAAGTATTTGCAGGAGCGAGAGCTATGAGGCTTCAAGAAGAAGTGTATCTCAACTTATTAAAGAGAACTTTGAAAATGGCTTTTGATTTTGGTGCTTCTCCTAATGTGATGATATCAACTTTTTATGGTGAACTAGATGTTTTGAGTTTTGCAATTTATAGTAACTTTCCCAAAGATATTATTGAGCTGTTTTTAGATCATGGAGCTAATGTTAATATAAGGGTTTTAAATAGATCATATATCAGCCCACTTAATCATGCAGCAAGATCGCGGCCAGATATTGTCCCTCTGCTTTTAGAAGCAGGGGCGAACCCAACAGTTATGGTATATGATCCTCACCAAGTCCCGCTCCTTAAGTCTTCTCTTATCTTTGATGTTGTATCAATGCAAGACGTTAAAATAGATTTACGTTTATCATCCTTAAGAATTCTCATTCCTTATATGTATCAAAAGTATGGCGAGCAAGCTCTATTAACTAATATCGATGCTCCAGTTACGGAGTACCCTAAAGGTGGCAAAATAATTGTTCATAAAGTTGAGACTTTGTATCGTGAAGCTGGCATGCAGACCGCTAAACAGCGAGCTGCCCTTCCTCCAGAAAAGCGAGATCGTTTTGTCCAAGAAGATATACTGCCTTGTATATTACTTCGCAAGAAGGTAAGAGAAGTTCTTACAAACCCTAAATTGACCTTCTACAAATTAATACTCAACGATGAAATAGGAATAATGGTGCAGGCTATCGATAGGCTTGCGCTACCGAAAGATATCCTAGCAGCTATGGGTATGACGGGTGACAAAACTGAAATGCATAGTGGAAAAAGATTCACTGCTGTTGAATTTGCGTTGGAGCTTGGACTTCTCCCATTATCTATGTACCTTAACAGGGTGTGGGCTTACTGTTATCATATGGTTTGTATGGCTGCAATCTTCAATACTTCGCAATTTGTACGCCCTATGCCCGCAATCATTGCGGATTATGCGATGGAGCCAAGCGACACTTTTCAGGGGCTTCTAGGTGAAAAACAAAGCATCGCCTCGCGCTGTTTATAAAGCGGGTAATGGAGTAAAAGTATTGTATTTTGCAACTAATGCATTGATTTCTCAATAATTATTGCATTGCCGCTAGTTATTCTGTATAATCTGGATTGGAGTTTAGAATTTTAGCTAGTTGTCAGGAAGTGAATCGGTGAAAGGAATTATAAAAAAATATCGGGATCTAGTAGAGAAGCTTGAGAAAGATGCCAGTCTTAATAAAAGCACCAAGGACAATATTAAAAGATGTATGGCGATCTATGTTAATGGGGAAATCCTAAAGGCATTTGATGCTTATATTCGCCGGCCAAATGTAGTCATAACCCCCGATATGATCGCCTTCTTTTATCTGCATATACAAATGTCGGGCGCTGCCAACGAGTGCCTTAGCAGAAGTTATACAGATGCTTGCCCGGAACTTAGAGGCGTGCTTTTTGATGAAACTTCTGACGGCAAGGGGGCCCCTAGATTACTTCGTTTTGCCGGTGCCCACTCTGAAAGTTTGGCTGGGCTCCTCAATGGGTTTACTCCAAGATTGCTAAGAGATTACATCGACATTATAGAAGAGATTCTTCCGGTAATTAAAAAAGACATTCTTACGCGCATACCCTCATTGACTACGGAATTGAATAGAGCAGTTGCAATTGATTTCTCTCCTATGCAACCAGTGGAGTTCTCTTCGCCAAAATTTACGCTTACCACTCAAAAAGCGAATACTCGGCGGATACTCGAATCATTAAAAGTCATAGATATCATTGAGCCAATTTTAAAGCAACATACCGAATTTTATAATTCAGACACAGGTCAGTCGCTGGTGATTATGGCCAGACAGATTTTTGCTAATAATATCCATGAACTTCAAAATGATAATGATATCTATGTATCGTTAAAATCCTGGGCTCAAAATAACAATGCATCTTTAGCTGAGCTTCGGCAATACCGTAATAAAAGCTCGCATGGTTTTGTTCTGTGGGAAATTCAACATAACCCCATAAAGCTAAGGTTTAATTGTATAAGGCTTGTCGTCAATATGCGAGGAGAGTTGCTTGAACATTTGGCAACTATGTCGCCAGGTGGTCATGCAGTTTACTTAAATAAACCGGCTTTAGAAAATAAAGTGAGAGAGGAAGATTGTGTGCTTACATATACTGCAGCAAAGAATAAGCTACCACCGCTTACTAAAAAAACTAAAGTACGCACGAAGCAAGCCGACTTAAAAGACCCGGATTTTGATGATGATGCATTGTTTGATAAACAAGTTCAACAAGATAAAATGATGAAAGGGCTTATAGCTAAATTAGCAAAGTTTTGTGATTCATATATATATAAAAGTAGATTACGTGAGGATCCAATAGAGTTATTTGCTACTGTTATCCCTGAATTGGAAAAGATTTATGAAGTTATTCCGGGGAAGGCAATTAAAGGAATTAATATTCCGTTGATTGCGCATATGAAAGAACGCCAAGCTTTGGTACAAGATGACAATGGAGTGCAATATTGGAAGTGTTACATGGAAGCTAGTATTGGCTTTCAAGTCGATTATCAAGGTTGCATGCTTGCTAAAACGACAAGTTATCCTTTTGGCTTCGATAAAGGAGTTGAACTTTATTTTATAGGCATGCTATTTAGGATGTTTGCTTCTGAGGTCGATCTGTTCAAGTCCCCAGAGAATCTCAGTCTTTTTAATCAGACTATACAAAGAGCAATTGACCTCGGCACTTCGGTAAATTCATTGATTCAAATATCTACAGGGTTAACAGACGTTTTGAGTTATGCGGTTGCAGCAAATTTGCCTAAAGAAGTTATTGTGCTTTTATTAGAGAATGGGGCAAAAGTTACGCAGGTATTAGAAAATCAGACTCAGATTGGTGTGTTGCATTATTCAGCAAGGCTAAGGCCAGATATTTTGCCATTGATTTTGCAACAGGGAGCTAATCCGCTGGATGCTTTTTATGATCCAGGTGAGTTGGTGGCAGTTACTTCTTCCATTTTTTATGATGTTTTTGCATCATATGATTGCCCATTAAAATCGCGTATGAAATCATTAGAAATTCTCTACCCTTATATATATCAAAAGTATGGTGGTGAAGCTTTATTAGCTAATATGAGTTTTCCAATCATATATCATGGGGATCCTGAAAGCCTTAAAAGAGTGAAGTGGGATGCTATACACACAATGGACATATACTTTAAAGCTATATTGAGTATTAGGGAAGAGAGTTTTGAGTTTTTTGAGAAGGTTCCAGGGGCTGGTAATAATATTGCCAGTATTCAATACTCGTTTACTGGTGGGCTTAGAGTAAAGCAAAATGATGTTCAGCGCAGACAGCTTTTAAAAACTAAACTGGCTGCCACGGTACCATGCTTGATACTGCATCAAAAAGTTGAAACGGTTCTGAGTAATCCTAAGTACAGCTTCTATAGATTAATACTCAATGATGAAATCGAAATTATGGTGCAGGAGATTGCTAGACTTAATTTGCCAAACGCGATACTCGAAGCGATGGGTATTGATGGCGACAAAACAGAAACTCATAATGGCAAACAGTTTACCGCCGTCGAGTTCGCTCTTGATCTGGGGCTGATGCCATTGGCTTTATATCTTGGTCGGGTGCGTGCCTTTTGCCAGGCGCCTTCGGTTGTGAGGTGCAGTGATATGGCCAGCTATTTCTTTATTATGGAAACTTGCTTGTATAATGTTCTTAATGCCAACTTCACTTTTAAATATAATTCGGAATCCAGTGTTTTTAATATTATTGGTGATTATTGGGGTAGAGGAGTGGAGCATCAAAACGTTGCCCACCACTGTTTATAGGCGAGGCGCCTGATTTGTATGGGAGTTTCTGTTAGTTTGGACTAATATTAATTAATATTTGTCTAAAATCGAATTTTATTATATAATGCGTCTACAAAAACTAATTGCATTCATGGTGCTAGAAGATGAAACAAGTTATAAAAAAATACACACAGATTTTAACGTCATTGGATGAGCTAACTGATATTGACGATATCACCAAGGTCAATATTAAAAGATGCGTGGCGATTTACTTTAATGGAGAAATTCTCCGAGCATTCAATCGTTACGTTCAGCAGCCTGGTACAGTTATCACTGCGGATATGATCGCCTTCTTTTATCTGCACTTGCAAATGTCTGGAGCTGCCAATGAAGCGCTTAACAAGACTTTTACAGATTCTTGCCCCGGGTTAAGCAGTGTGCTTTTTGATCAAACTGCTGATGGCAAAGGGGTTGCTCGATTGCCTCGTTTTGCTGGCGCCCACTCTACAAGCTTGGCAGGTCTTCTCCAGGGTTTTACACCTAGATTGTTTAATGACTACATGACTGCCATAGATGAAATTCTTCGGGTAATCAAAGCTAGTATCCTAAGTCTTGCTCCTTCTTTGGAAAATATGCTGCCCAAAAAAATGAAGATCGATTTCTCTCCTATGCAAGCTGTTGATTTCTCTTCTCCAAAATTCATGGTTGGCGCACAACAAGCAAGCACAGGGTGCTTGCTTGAATCGATAAAAGCTATTGATATCCTGGCTCCTATACTAAGTGAAGAACAGCAAAAGAGCTTCTGTGAGTCAGTCTTCGGTCAAGCGTTAGCCATTATGGCAAGACAAGTTGTTGCAAATAATATATTCATTTTGGTAAAAAGCAAAACTCTGACTCATAACGCAGACTTTGCCGAGCTTAGACAATTTCGCAACTGCAGCGCGCATGCCTTTGTTATGTGGGAAATCCAGAATAACTCCATGCAACTGTTGTTTAATTGTAGGCACCTTGTACTTGACGCCAGAGACACTTTAGTGACTCATCTGCAAGCCGAATCGCAAAATGTTCTAGATAATTACCTAAACCCGCCGAATTTAGAAATTAAAGAAAGAGGAGAAGTAAGCAGTTTGCCAGCACCAAAGGAAGAGCCTGCTAGGGTTAATAAGAAGAAAAAGAAACCTGCTAATAGCGTTGAGCCGCATGCTTCGACAGTAACCAGTTCAAAGTTTCTCGCACTGCAAGAACTACAAAGTCGAGGTACAAGGAATCTCATAGGTTTTATGCTTGGTTTAAAAGAGGTACCTGGTCAACCCCGAGATACAATGGCAAAATTGAGCGAGTTCTATGGTGCGTTAGATGATATATACAACATTAACGATGGCTCTCCTATACATGATATTAATGAACCAGTTATTGCAAGAGCTAAAGGTAGAATTAGTAAAATTACTGATATGAGTGAAATATCATGGGGTATAAGTACCGAAAGGAAGTCCGAAAGAGTAGGCCATTCTATTTGCACGATGGAAATTATTTTGGGTCGAGAAGCATCTTGTAAATTTCGATATGCTGTTAATGAAGTGATATATCCAAGAGGTATAAAGGAAGCTAAATTCTATCTTCTCGGTATGCTATTTTCTATATTCACTGAAAAAGCCAGGTTGCTTTCCATACCAGAAAATCTCGAGCTATTTACAAAAGCACTGCAGAAGGCTATTGATTTTGGTGCGTCACCAAATACTATGGTTCAAACTGATTCTGGGTTGGAAGACATCCTGAGTTTTGCAATTCGGAATAATTTCCCCAAAGAAGTAATAGTAATTTTATTGGAATGCGGTGCGAATATTCATAACATGATTGGGAACCGAGCGCATGTTAATGCCTTGACACATGCTGCAAGGTCAAGGCCTGATATAATGCTGCATCTCCTGCAAGCAGGGGCAAATCCTCTTGAAATAATATACGATCCTTGCACAGTGCAGCCTTGTAGATCTTCGCTTTTCTATGATCTTATAGCAACAATAGATGATCCAATCGAATTGCGACTGGAATCATTAAGAATTCTCTATCCCTATTCTTTTCAAAAATATGGTGAAGAAGCTCTTTTAACCAGTATGCAAGCTCCAGTTAAGCTTTATATGGGGGGGCGTAAAATTAAAGAAGCCCAACTACTGGAATTGTGTGTAACTGTAATGGCTTTGCCAACTCGAGCACAGCTAAGAAGCTCTCCAAGTATGCAAACGCAATTCACACGGGAAGATATGATGCCAGCTTTGGTGCTGCATCAAAAAGTGCTAACTGTTCTGACAGATCCTGGATTTAGTTTTTATAAGTTAGTGCTGCATGATGAGGTAGGAATTATCAGGCAGGAGATTGCAAGGCTTGGGTCATCACAAACAGTTCTAGCAGCTATGGGTGTGAATAATGGTAATAGTTTTACTGCTCTTGATTTTGCAGCTGAGCTGGGACTCACAAAGGTGCATAAGTATTTAAAGCAAGAACACGATAGATGTTTAGGTATAAAACCTATCCTACCAGCGAGTGAAAATAAAGCCGCGCCTTCACTCCCTCTTGTTCAGGTAGTTAGGGCTGTAAGCCATAACACTGCAATCTCCGCAGCAACATCCTTATCATCTAGTCAGCAGCAAATCAGCCTTGTGGGCAGTGCCTCATGTAATAGGGCTATTTTAGTCGGGGTTGTTGCGATAGTATGTACGGCAATGATATGCATCGTGTCTAAATACACTGATATAGGTTTAAGCAGATAAGCAAAGTTTAATGATGCCTGTCTAATTCTCGTCTTAAGCGCTTGATGGCCTTTTCTTTCTTGGTCACCATGATTTCCATGGCACCAGCCGCAAGGATTATGATCAGGCTAGGAACGGCAACAGTTAGATATAAAGCGAGGATTGAGCTAAAGGCTACCCAGATCACGATGGTCAGGAGAACTATGAACGCCACATAACCTTCGCACATTAAGGCTACGAGTTTGATGCCATCCCGTTTGCCAGTCAGCAGGCCTATTTCATACCTTTTTTTGATATCTTCTTTCAGCTTTGCGGAAGCAGAACTTGCCTTAGCTGTGCTTTTGATTTTATTAGCCATATGAGCTCCATCAGTCTTTACGCTAATAATTAGTGTATATCCTAATTATTAACAGATGGTTAATTTTTTAAGAGTAAGTTTATCCTGCTAATAATTCCAAATTGCCACCGATTGCAGTGGTGTTGATGGTTTTGCTACGTTCTATCATAAAGCGCAGCAAGTAATGAGGCCCACCGGCCTTGAAGCCGGTGCCGGAGTTGTTCTCGCCACCAAACGGATGAGTGCCCACCTGGGCGCCGATCATGGTGCGATTGGCATAGAAATTCCCAGCTTTTATGCGTGATGCAACATAGTGAATCTTCTCTTCGATGCGCGTTTGTAAGCCAAAGGTAAGCCCAAATCCCGTGCTGTTAATCTCATCGATCACCGCTTCCAGATTTTTGGCCTTATAAGGAATTATGTGGAGAATGGCGCCGAAGTTCTCTTTTTGCAAATCATGAATGCTGTTGATGCGAACTATATGAGGAAAGAAGAAGCTACCATTCTTATAGTGCCTGGCTTTCTTGCTGGCGCTATGAACAGCTAATACTTTGCAGCCTTTTCTGTGAGAAATCTCTTTGATATGATCTTCGAGTTCACGCTTGGTATCATGGTGGATCACGGGGCCGAGATCGATGGCAATATCAGTTGTGTCGCCAATTGTGAGCTCTTCCATGGCGCCGATAAGCAGCTCAAGTAAATTATCATAAATCTCTTCCTGCACATAGAGTACGCGCAGTGCAGAGCAACGCTGGCCAATGCTGCCAAATGCAGAATTTATGATGCAGTCAGTTGCCTGCTCTAGCAGAGCTGTGCTATCTACCAGCATGCAATTTTGTCCACCTGTTTCCGCGATAAGCGGAGCAATTGCCGTGTCCCGGGCTGCAAGCTGGCGGTTGATGCTTTGGGCAGTACCGGTAGAGCCAGTAAAACACACGCCTTTTATGCGGTTATCGCTGAGCAGAGTCTCAGAAATCTGCCGCCCTCCGGCAATAAGCAAGTGGAGTGCTTTTTTGGGCACACCAGCCTTATGCATGAGTTTTACCACAAAGGTTGCGATCAAAGATGTATACTCTGCGGGTTTTGCTAGCACAGTATTGCCTGTTGCCAGTGCAGCCAGCACCTGGCCTGCGAATATAGCCAGTGGAAAGTTCCAGGGGCTGATGCACACGAATACGCCGCGGGCATGCAGGCTGAGATCATTGCTTTCCCCGGTATAACCTGGCAGCTTTATGGGCTGGCCGCAGAGCTCAAGTGCTTGGGCTGCATAGTAGCGGGCGAAATCGACTGCCTCTCTTACCTCGGAAATTGCGTCACTTAGATTCTTCCCAGCTTCACGCATCAGGAGTGAATAGAGCTCAAACCTATGCTCATGCATTATATCTCCTACACGGGCAATAGCGCTCGCACGCTTGTCTGCCGAAGTTGCGCTCCACTCAGCATAGAAAGTATCAGCAGCATCCAATGCTTCCAATAGCTGTTCGCTGTTTGCACGATATAGCTTACCTACGGTGACTTTATTGTCCGCAGGCATCAGAATAGGCTTGGGAGAAGGATCAACGGCGGTCTGTTTGCCGCATATTATTGAAATAGCTTCATAGGAGTTGCCATGAAGCTTATCCAGCTCAGTTGCAATCTCGTCTAAATGAACCTTCATCCCAGGTTCGTAGCCCGTAGAGTTTTTGCGCTCCTTATAGATATCCTCAGGCAGGCCAATGCGTAATGGAGCCTTGAGGAAAGGCTTGGCATTTTCAATAGGGTTTGCAGCAATCTGCTCGTTCATCAATTCCTTGTTCCCAACTAGATTAACAAAAGAAGTATTTGCGCCATTCTCAAGCAATCGGCGCATAAGATATGCTAAAAGATCTTCATATTTGCCCACAGGGGCATAGATCCTGGATTGATGGCCTTCATCTCGAATTAGCTTATGGAGGGTATCACCCATGCCTTGGAGCTTCTGGAATTCCATTTCTTTTCCGCCGGCCATTTCTATTATAGCCGCAACGGTATGCGCATTATGTGTGGCAAATTGCGGGTAGATATAATCATGATAGGAAAGGGTTTTTTTGGCGCATGCAAGATAGGAAATATCGGTAAAATCTTTACGGGTAAATACCGGGTAACCGGGCAGCCCATTTTCCTGGGCGTGTTTGATTTCGCTATCCCAGTATGCGCCCTTAACTAAACGCATGGGTATGCGCTTTTTTAGTTGCTTAGCCAAGCCAGCAATATAATCAATGATATAAAACGCGCGCTTCTGGTAGCCCTGGATGACAAAGCCAATGCCTTCAAAATCTCTGAAGTCTTTATGCTGATGAAGGGCGGTGAGAACTTTTAAGTAGATGTCTTGACGGTAGGATTCTTCTGCATCGAATGAAATAGTGATATTGGCATCGCGACATAGCTTTACTATCTCGTGTAATTTCGGCAGAAGCTCAGACAATAAACTTTGCTCTTTGCGCAGCATAACCTGGGGATGAAGCGCGGTCAGCTTGACGGAAAGGTTGTGTTGTTCATATAGGGTTTTGCCGTAGCGCTTGGCTTTATTGATGTTGGAAATCGCCTTGATATAAGCATCGTAGTAATGGTCTGCCTGGCGGGCAGTGCGGGACGATTCACCTAGTATATCAAAAGAAAGCCGATAGCCCTTGTTCAGATACTTGGTAGCATTCTTAAGCGCTCCCGGGAGTTCTTCTCCCATAATGAACTCATTAGATATAAGCTTGATCGCTTTTTTTATGGAGCTCTGGATAAAAGGCTCTCCCATTCTGTTAATCATACGCGACAGTGAGAAGCTGGATGAGCTCATATCTACGATTTTGCCGGTAAGTAAAAGACCCCAGGTTGCGGCATTAACCAGGGTGGATTCGCTTTGCCCTATATGGCGCCGCCAGTTTTTATTTTTTAATCTGTCTTCGATAAATTCATTTGCGGTTCTCTTATCGGGTATGCGGAGTAAGGCTTCTGCCAAACACATTATGGCCACGCCTTCCTGATTGGATAAAGAATACTCCTGAATAAATCCTTCCATTTTAGAAAATGGTGTTGACCTGAGTTGCTGAATATAATTAAGCGCGTTCTTAGTGATTTTATCCGCCTGCCTCAGGTTTAAATCAAGGTAATTAATTAGTGTTTGGACACAAGGTTTTTCCTCCATGAAAGTATGCTCAGCTATACTTAACAGCAATTGATTCAGATCGGTTTTGTCCATTTAGAACCTCAAATTTTGGGCTACGTATGTCGGCTTCAAATTATATTTTTTATATAATTCTTCCAGTTGTTTTTCGGTGCTATGAATTCCTGTCAGCACAAGGAGAGAGTCAATTCCGGCATTGGCTGCTCCCTTGATATCTGTATCCAGAGAATCTCCAATCATAATAGTTTTAGCTGGATCCATGTCGTATTTAGTGAAAACGTATTCATAGGCTTCTTTATAGGGTTTGCCATAGTATTTAACTTTGCCACCCATGTTTTCATAAAGGCGCGCAAATGCGCCTGGCGTATAACGGGGTTCTCCGTTATGAAAAACTACTATGTCAGGATTGGGACAAAGCATAACTATGCCTTTTGCTATAGCTTTTTTGAATACATCGGTATGCTGAAGCAAATCCGCTTCTGAGCTACCAAAAGTCAATATGAGCAGGTAATCTGCGTTTTCTACTTGCTCTGCTCTGGATATGGTGATGCCAGCCAGGAGGTCAGCATTCAATTCTTCTCCCAAAATAAAAATATTGGCGCCCTGGAAATCGTCGATTCTGGTGATAAATATATCGCCAGAAGTGGTGATTCTATTTACATCTGTGTCTCCTAGACCAATTTCCATAAACCGCTTATGGGCAACTGCTGCCGGTCTGGGGGCATTAGAGAGGAAGCAAAAATTCTTGTTGTGGAGTTTTAATGTGTTGATAAATTCTTCTGCTCCTGGGATGAGCTCTTTTCCGTCATGTACTACACCCCAGATATCGAGAATAAAATTCTGATATTTTTCAATAACTTCGCTTAGCATAAATAAGCCTTTATAGTAATAAGCAGAAAGCTTATCACTTATTAAGTTACATTTCCATTAAAATTGCGATAAATAAGTTAGTCTTCGCTATGACTGCGCTCAAAACGTTCGTGGCGCTCTTGGGCCTCAATTGACATTGTGGCAATCGGTCTTGCTTCGAGGCGTCTTATACCGATTGGATCGCCGGTTTCTTCGCAGAATCCATAAGATCCGTCGTCAATTCTACCTAAAGCCTCATTGATTTTGCTTATAAGCTTACGGTAGCGGTCCCTGGTTCTAAGCTCCATAGAAGTCTCTACCTCAACGCTCGCCCGATCATTCAGATCGGATTCATTCCAGTTCTCTTGTTTTAAATGGTCAACAGTTGACTGGGATTCAAGCTGCAAGTCATCCTTCCAGTGCGCTAACTTTAATTTGAAGTACTCAAGCTGCTTAGGATTCATATACTCTTCCTTATCAGTTGGTTTGTACCCCTTAGGTAATTTTATATTTTTCTGACTCATAAATAAATACTTAACAAAAATGAAGCATTTGTATTCTACGGAATTAAGTCATTTAATCAAGGGAAATATCTATCAAATTTCCCCACTTAACCCCTGATACATTATATTATAATAGCGCTAAATTGCCTAAATTTCAAGTCTGCGACTATTAAAATTTAATCGTTTTTAATTAAATCTAGCAATAGTGGCTTGATATTTAGTTAGTTTATAATAAGGGCAAACCTTAATTATATTGCATAAGCGCATACCATCAGCACTTTAAAAGGTCTGTGTAGGTTTATACTTGGTGTTTGGGGAGGGATTATATCACAAGAAGATGAAATAGAAATCATTATATTTTAATAAGGTATGCAATAATGTTGCATTGGTAAAACTTTCGGAATCTATAAACGGCTAAATTGCAAAGGAATTGCCGCAGCCACATTTTGCTGTGCTATTGGGGTTTTTTATCTCAAAGCCGGCGCTTCCCAAATCCTCGGTATAATCGAGTTGCGCTCCCTGCAAAAAGCCCATAGAGATATCATCTATCACTACTTCAGCGCAGGGTGAGTTGATAATGATATCTGTATCCTGTGTATTTACATCAAAGAGATATTTGTACTGGAATCCGGAACAACCGCCGCCATCAACGGAAATGCGCAAGCGCGCCCCGTCCGCTATTTCAGCAATTCGGGAAAAGGCTCGTTCAGTAACTGTGAATGCAGTTTGTTCCATCAATAATAATATTAGCAAATAATGGTGCGGCTGAAAAGACTTGAACTTTCAACCCCTTTCGAGGACAACGACCTCAACGTTGCGTGTCTACCAATTCCACCACAGCCGCCCTTGAACTGGGATTATATAGTTAGTCTGAATACTTTTCAAGCGTAAGCCGCAATTAATTTTTAACAAACATAAGTATCGTTAGAGCATTGGTCCATAACATCATTAAATTCAATCAGCTGGGAGCAACACATTGAAGCAGCATCTTCATCGCATTCTGCATCGTTAGCAAAGTAGTAATCATATAACTCTTCAGCCTTTTCATAAACAAATGAAGCAACAAGTGAGCCGGCAGCTGAAGCCAAACCTTTTATAAGGTTGTCTGTACTGAACAGTCCTGTTCCATGGTGGTGCTCATGATCATGAGCATGATTGCATTGCTGCAGGGAAAACAATTGAACTGCTAGTAGTTCAAAATGATAAGAAGCGAATCCTGCAAATATTGTTTCAATTGGAGAACTCCATATAGGTTTGGTGATGTGTTTTAGCGATTCCCAAAGTCCATCCTCATTCCTATACATATTAATCATACTGCTCGAACTAAAAAAACTTTCAGCTGTTTCATGGAGCACTTTAGATACAGGAATTTTGATGACGTTTACGCATGGTATACCTTGCAATATAGGAATGGACATTAATTCAACAACTTCTCCGGCAAAATGTGAAGATACTCCAGCAAAAACATAATTAAAACCCTGGTGTGCAGTTGATGCAAGATTTGATAGATTTAATGACATTTGAAGCTCTTTTTGTTATGTTATAACGCAACATAAAGATTTTTGTCGCGCCGTCAAGCTTTTTCGGGGGGTAGGATGGGGACTGCTTCAAATTACCTTGTGCGTTCAGGCGGAGGAGGTGGTGGACGATGGTTAGTCCTCTGCCCTGGTACACTCGCTGTGTGAGAGACCGAAGGTTTAGGCGCAGTGTGCGCAGTTGCAGGGGCATGCTCAACCAGCTTTTCAGCATGCTTTCCATGTTCTTCGCGAAGCGGAGGCGGTGGTGGAGGTGTCTTTTTTCCTTGGTGGCTACCCTGAGGTGGGACGGTTTCAGGAGCAGGTTTTTTTAGCGAAAGTGGGATAGGTGGTATTTTTGGTAACTCCTTCTTAGGTAAACTTTTCTCAATTTCCTTTCTTTGAGCATCAAGCTTTTCTTTGCTAGGCTTAGGTGGGACTGGTAGCACATTCATGACCGGAGTTGAGCGTGTAGGCAGCGTTGGTACAGTCGGTGTTGTCGCTGCTAATTTTTTAGCATCATTGAATTTTTTAGTGACTGCCAACCCACCCGTTGTGGCAAAGGTTAGCCTAATTTTGGCAGTGGTATCGTTCTCTAAAGCTAGGTCTAGTGCGGTTTTCCCTGCGCTATTTATAGTATCAGCCTTGGCACCCGCGTCTATTAAGAAGTCTACTAATTGGGTATTCTCATGATTGGCTACCATTGCTGCATTCATCAGGTAAGTACGCCCGAATTTGTCAAAAGCATCGATATTAGCTCCTTTCTCGCGCAATCTGCTAACTAAGTCTAAATTCCTGTATTCAATAGCAAATTTTAACGCGTCAGCTAAAAAATCCTTCGGAACCTCACCTGGCTTAGCTAGCATTTCGTATATGTCGTCAGCTCTTTTTTTAGCCAAAAGCGCACTGATGCCTTTATCTTTGTCAATTTTTAATTTCCCTACATTAGGCTTAGCCTCTCGATATAAGGTAGTTTTCTTCAAAGGCTTTAATTTATCATTTTGATCAAGAAGCGGTTTAGTTGTTGCAATAATCTCTTCTCTAAGAGGCGATTGAAGGTTCTTCAGGGTGAGCGGAACTGTAAGAGGGAAACCCAATTTTACCATAGAAATGTATATTTGAAGTTCGATTATCTTGAGCATTTGGTCATCGATCCTATATGGTTGCGAGACTTCCAAAATTATCTTTTTTATTTCTGAAATTAGCTTGGCTTTCTCAACACTGCTGATTGTAGAAGATTGGTCTGTAAATGTGCTGATCAAAGAGCGTGAGCATTCTGATAATGCTTGATCTATCCCCAATTGATCTTCAGCGCCGGAAGCTGTGGCTACGCACTTTCCAATGCCTTCAACTGTAATTTCATCAGTTAAAGGTTTGGAAATTTTGAGGGAATTTCCAGCACCTGTTTGAGATATTATGCCGTTATCGATCAGGTTTTTAGCCAGTATAAAAGCAATTTCCGGCCACGACTCTTGATCTAAATATGCCCAGGAATTTGTATCAGTAGTTCGCTTTGCCAACAAACTATTAAGCAGGTTCTTTTTAAAGGAATCTAACTCATCATTCTTCACGAGCGAACCTTGCAGAATATGCTCGGCTTGGCTGATGATCGAATCGCATAATTTACTAAATACTTGGTTCCTTACATCCATACCCTCAGTGAAGACAACAGGTGGCATTGGCACGGGAGTTGGTATCGTTCGCGCTTTATTTAATTCAGCAAGGAGGGCTGGTGGTGAACTATTACCCAGATGAACGCCGGCTTCATAGAACTGCAGTGCTATCAGGTCTTTGGTATGATCAAGAGGTGTGGTAGCCAGCTCAAAGAGATCCCTAAGCAGTGGCTGACCCAAGACATGTCTTAATAGTGCCCGCGTACTTCTCGTGCTGCAATTACCTACAGTCTGCTTTGTCGTTCTGATTGACTCGTCTCCACGTCCCTGCCGAAGCAATACGGTGACTTGATCCGAGGCAGGTTTATCGCTAAAAATGGTGTTAACATCAACATCAATCGCTTTAGTTAACTCCTCTAGACTTGCATACCTTTGATTTACGCCCCATACATGTGATGTACTATCCTTAGGTGAAAGCGCTTCAGCTCCAGCACCTTCATTAAACTCTGTACGCGTGTAAACATCTCCATGTTTAGTATACTTAATTATGGCATGATGTCCGTGAAAGCCTCCTTCTATATAGACTTCGCCAACACTATCGAGCTGAGAAATGATGTATGCTTTTTTAGCGATTTTATCTGCTGGCTCGGAATTTGTATCTGATAGAGCGAATTTCAAATCTTGCTGGCGCAGAGTTTCAAGAATATCCAAAGCAGATGTTAGTTTTAATTTCTGTTCATTAGAAAGAGTTGGCGCATAGAGAGCCAAATAAGCTCTGATCAGCAAGCTATAACCTTCGAAAGCCGTTTGAGAATACATACCAAATCCCGAGTCCGGTATAGGCTTTGACTGCGCTTCCTTATCAGCCGCCTCTCTTCTAATAACTGCTTCAAGCGTGTTTTGACTAAACTCAAACTCTGCCATGAGCTTTTTTAGTTCTTCTAATTCCTTATTACCTTTGTTATTCATCGCTAACTCCAAAGCAGCAGTGGCATTAGTTCACTACTCTAATTAGTGTAGGCTCTAATAATTAATAAATGGTTAAAAGGAATAAACCGATATCATTGTATTGTGAAGTAAGTGACTTTTATGATTATATTTTAAGACCAGCATTCCTCTCCCCATAATGTCCGTAAATTTCAAAGTCATTTTTTATCTTCTGTAATTTGTTATTATATTCAGTAGGTATTCCGACTTTTTTCCTTTCATCTGCAATCTCTTTAATTATCTTCTGATAGAATTTTTCTCCTGTACTCGTATATAAATCTCCCTTTTCGCCTTTGGTACTGTCTTTGACAAGATCGGTGAAAAAAGAAGTTTTGCCACCTTTGTAGCTTTTTGCCATTTGGTCATAGTGGTCTAGGAAACTATTTATAGATTCCCTCTCTGCTTTAATAACAAATGCCACAGGGTTTATTCCCTGTACGCGAATGTTGTTTTTAAGAGCATAATCAATTGGATCATCGTCATTAATGTCATGTCTAGTCAATATCGCATATTCAACAGGCTCCATGCCGCCCAAAGCTAATTTAATAGAATCTTTAGTTTCCTGAGGGGTTGCTTTGTCATAGTACTTATCAACAGCGAACTCAAGTGCATTTTTCTCATTAGTTTTGTGAAATTTGAATAGCGCTAGTTCAATGAGGGGTAATAACGCGAATTTAATAGGGCTCTTGCCGTCCAATTCTAATTCAATAGCTTTTCTAATCTCTGGCGCACATGCGTTGTCATAGTACTTTTCGGTAAGAATGGATAAAGCGTCTTTATCTTTACCATCTTTGTCTTTACCGCCTTCTGCGATTATAGATAGAACTATGCGTAGAGTGTCGCTCACTGGTAATTTGTTTTCACGCACATATTCTATTGGGTCTTTAGAATCTATTTTTATTTTGTGGAGTACAGCGTATAGTATCAGATCTAGCCCATCAACTTTCAGGCCTTTTTCATGCCCGTAGATTATCGGATCCTGGGTGCCGATTTTTAAATTATTTCTAATTGCATATACTATTGGGTTGGTGTCTCTTATGTAATCAATATATGCGCCCTTTTGCCAAGTCTCTTTTGTTTGCCCCTCAGGTGGTGTCATTTTTTCCACAGCCTCAGCTAAAACCCTAAATTGCTTTAAGGCCTTCCAATGATTCTTAAACCCCTCAACATAGGCGTCTTGCACCGCATCAATAGAATCATCGAAAGTTGAAAGATTGATATTTATGCATCGTGGAAAATTTAACGCTCTTGGATCGAATCCCATTTGCTTCAACTCGTAGAATCGGGCTTTTAGAAGAGTTTCTAGTTCTTCTTCAGTGATCATAAGAATCTGTTCAAGTGATTCTCTCAACTCAGTAATGTTGATATCCATAGCTTTGATATACTGGAAATTTATACATCTATTAACGAAGTTTATCCAAACGGTTTCGCCGTTGGTGGATAACATCTGTGCTGACTGACCATGATCTATCTTCGCGAATACATTTTTGCCATCCTCCTGAATTACTCCGAAATTACTAAAATTCATATCAAACTCTCCGCCAGCTATCATAGCTGCCATTAGCTTCCCGGCACCAGAAACATCTCGTAGGCGTTTTTGTTCCTTATATTCGTAAGCTATTTGAAAACTGTCGAGATATTTTGAGCGCAGTAGGATTTTTCCTTGAAGATTAGAATCAACTCCAGCAATAGTAGGAGTGCGGTCAAATAGCATTCTTTTGTAGAGAGGAGCCGTCAAAAACTCATTAAAGAAAGCAAGAGTGTCAGCGCCTCTGTAATCATAAAATTGAGTTAAATCTTGCTGGGTAAGTAAAAATTCGTTGTTTAGATCGCGTAGAAATAATAGAACTGTATCCTGCCCTTTTTCACCATTAGGATGTTTAGCTTTTAGTGCATTCACAATAACTTTTTCAAGATCATCCTTGCTCCAACCACTCACATCAACTTTAATATCAACTCCAAGCTTTTTCATGGCTGAGTGTAGTTGATTGATCTTTAAAACTCTATTTTCTTCTTTAAGATTAGCTAATAATTCTTCTACGCGATCAGTTAGTAATTCCACTGCTATTTTTACTCTGGCCTCGATACTGGGATTTGCGCTAATGCCCTCACTCTTTTTAAGCGAATTTATTTCTTGTTCATACTTTGTGGTACCAAGTATGTCGGGTTTTAGCTCGGCGGTTTTAAGCATAAATGTTTCATTCATACCCTTTGCATTCTGTCGTGTAGAGCGATATCCCGCGGTAATACCATCCTTCTTCTGAGGATCGACGAATGAGGCCTCTTTATCAGGTTGCCTATCGTAATGTAATTTGGTAATAGCTTCCTTAGCTTTGACCTTTGCCAACAGTCGGTCTGCTTCCTTAGCAACCTCAGAAAACTGGCTTGCTATTTCAGCGTCTTTAGTTAGTAATCCCTCTAAAATTTGGCTATCTATCTTTATCAAACGCATTCTTTTATAGATTGGTATGGGGTCAGCAGTACGATTTTTTCCCATTCTTTGTTCACATTCTTTTGCTAACTTATCTCTAATCTTGCTATCTAACGAATAAAGTGCGCTTTTTACCATACTATTGAGTTTGGCAAACTCAGCTGGGGTAAGATTCTTTTCACTTATTCCCATAGATTGTATCAACTCTCTCGTAGTCTTTGAGCTAATCTTATCCAGGTCAGATTCACTAATAGAAGCAACCATGTTTTCAGGTTTTATAAGTTTCCGGACAGACTCCCCAGCCTTGCTAAAAATATCTCTAATCTCTGGTGATGCAGCTTTCATAATAAACCTAGCGATTATACAATAATTTTATTCTGCGCTCTAAAGGTTAACAAAAGGTAAACAGAGGGTTGCAGACAGGAATATTGCTTTGCAAAGCTAGGAGGTATATATTTAATAATATGTGAAAATTAGAGAGCATATATGGGTAAAAAAATTGCAGCAATTTGTGGGAGCTTGAGAAAAGATTCTTACAACCTGGCGATACTGAAAATAGTATGTGCGAAGCTTAGCGAAATGGGGCATGAAGTGACGCTTATCAATATCAATGACTATGATGTTCCGCTTTTTAGCCAGGATATTGAGACTACAACTGGCATGCCTGAGAAGGTCAAAGTGATGAAAGGTATTGTTCACAGCGCTCAGGCAATTGTTATAGCAACGCCTGAATACAATGGTTCTGTAAGCGGTGTGGGGAAGAATGCCATAGACTGGATATCGCGCCCTCTGACACCTGATGAGGGGCAGTATGCATCATTCTCCGGAAAGCCTGCTGGAATAATTGCTGCTAGTCCAGGAAGGTTAGGTGGGGTGAGGGCTCTGATGCACCTGCGCCATATTCTGACTGTGCTGGGGTGTAACGTTATGGGTAAACAAGTGATTGTTCCGGAAGCGCATAATATGAATGACGTAAGCAAAAAAGAACTGGAGACTTTTGCAACTATGTTCGACGCATATATTGGCAAGCTGCTCGCTTAAATTTATAACCTTAAAAAAAAGTATAAAATTTAATAAAATTGTTGTTGCTAACTGGCCTGTTTTGTGCGTAAACTGAAGCTTCAGAATGAAGAATTCTGTCCACATTTCATCATTTTGGTTATGATCCGTATCACCGCAGGCAAACATAAGAACCGCAAAGTGGCTACTCAGCTTAAGGGTAAGCCAGTGGTGGAGTTTCGCCCGACGGCTGAACGGACACGTCTGGCCATTTTCAATATTCTTGAAAATTCAAAGTTTATCCCTGAGAGGTTTCTCAATGATGCTGTAGTTGCTGATCTGTTCTGCGGTTCGGGGTCATTTGGCCTGGAAGCGATTTCGCGTGGCGGGAAGGAAGTGTATTTTATCGATAGCTCGCTTGAGCAAATTCAGCTGGTGAAAGCCAATGTGGCGCATATAAAAGAAGAAAGTAAGGCTCATTATATCAGATGTGATGTGAATTTTTTGCCATTGGCGCGTAAGCAATGCAATATCGTTTATCTTGATCCCCCGTATAACTCCAAAATGGTTGAGAAGATTCTGGATAAGCTGGTTGAGCAAAAGTGGCTTGCCGAGCACCATGTTATTATCATAGAAGTGAGTTTCAGAGAGAAATTAAAACTGAATGAGAATTTTGAGATTTTTGATGAGCGCGAGTATGGCAAAACCAAAGTTATTTTTTGTTCACACAAACCAAAATTAAGCACATGAAACTAGCTTTGGAGCAGGCACAGAAGGCCTATGACAGGGATGAAGTGCCAGTGGGTGCGGTGATAATAAAAGATGGTCAGGTGATCGCCTCGACTTGCAACCAGGTGATAAAGGCTAATGACCCTAGTGCGCATGCAGAGATGAATGCAATCAGGGATGCAAGCCGGCATTTGGCCAGCGAGTTTCTGGTGGGATGCGATCTTTATGTGACTCTTGAGCCATGCCCAATGTGCGCATTTGCTATTGCTTTGGCGCGCATAGATAGAGTTTTTTTTGGTGCTTATGACCCCAAAATGGGCGGGGTTGAAAGCGGTCCAAGAATCTTTAATTCCTCTTCCTGTCACCACAAACCCGAAGTTTATGGTGGACTTAAAGAAGAAGAATGTGGTGCGCTACTAAAGAAATTTTTTGCTAGTAAACGAGAAAAGTAGTATTTGTAAGAGCACTTCTAATAACTCGCTTTTGTGAGATTTATGGCATGGAGCGAGAAACGGAAAACCGTAAGCGTACATTGAAGTACGTGCGGATTTGAGTATCGCAGCGACATGCAAGAAATCCGCAAAAGTAGAGTTAAAAGAGGTGCTCGTAAGGAACTTTAATCGGGTAATCACGCTATATAACGGGGAATTTTTATGCCAAAATCATCATTTCTAAGACAGGCTCAGGAGCGTGGGTACATTCATCAGTGCACCAATCTCGAGGCTTTAGATCATCTGCTCACGAAAGAAACTGTTATTGCGTATATAGGTTTTGATTGCACCGCTAAGTCTTTGCATATCGGAAGTCTGGTGCAAATCATGATGTTGCGCTTGTTACAGCAGTGTGGTCATAAGCCTTTGGTGCTTATGGGTGGCGGCACCACTCGTATCGGTGATCCTTCAGGGCGTGATGAGACCAGGCAGCTGCTTTCTTTGGAAGATATTAATTTGAATAAGCAATCGCTTTCCCGCGTGTTTTCCAAATTTATCAAGTTTGGAAAAGGAGAAACTGATGCCCTC
Source organism: Alphaproteobacteria bacterium (assembly GCA_013288625.1). Taxonomy (GTDB): domain Bacteria; phylum Pseudomonadota; class Alphaproteobacteria; order Rickettsiales; family Midichloriaceae; genus JABDBN01. The sequence goes on from JABDBN010000014.1 coordinate 31,908, forward strand.
ATGCTTGATAATGCAGAGTGGCTTGACGAATTAAAGTACATAGATTTTCTTCGCGATATTGGCCGGCACTTTACCATAAACAAGATGCTTGCGTTTGATAGCGTCAAGATGCGCCTTGATCGCGAACAACCTCTGACTTTTATCGAATTTAACTATATGCTCTTACAGGCTTATGACTTTGCTGAGCTTAGTCGACGCTATAATTGCCAGCTGCAAATGGGTGGGTCAGATCAGTGGGGTAATATTGTAAATGGTACTGATTTGGGCAGGCGCCTTGGATATTCTGAGATGTTTGGCCTGACCTCGCCGTTAGTTACCACTAAGTCTGGCACCAAAATGGGTAAAACCGCAAGTGGTGCGGTGTGGTTGAACGAGGATATGTTGTCGCCTTATGACTACTGGCAATACTGGCGCAATACT
>JABDBN010000015.1 GCA_013288625.1 Alphaproteobacteria bacterium
GATATTAAACAACAAACAGATTATTATTGAAGTGGGAATGGGTGCTAAGGATAAGAAACAGATTATAAATAGCTCGCATAAAATAGCTTCAGACTATAACTTAATTTTCTCAAGTTCAGAACTCAAAATAGACAAAGAACATAAAACCATTCATGTGCCATTAGATTATTATTTTTTAATATAGGCATTACCTAGAAGCACATTTACCGTCAGAGCCCCGATCTTCAACATCTTCACTACGCTGACGTTTGGTTGGGCTGGAGGTTTTGGCATGCGAAACTTGTGCGCCCTCCTCTACTGGCTTATCAGCGATAACCGGAAGCGCTGATGATGACAAGAAGGCTGCATCCATTGGTGGCGTTGGGGTAGTGCCAAAAAGTAACTGTTTAACCGGACTATAACCTTCATCATTTTCACCACGCGGCCTTTTTGCTGGACTGGGGGTTTTTGCTTGCGAAGCTTGCGCCATCATTTTCTCAGCACCTGACAAGAAACAAGCATCGATTGGAGGCGTTGATGATGATAAATAGAAGCCCTCAAACGGGTCAGTGCAGCCTGTTTGTGTGCCTTCTTCAGCGCGCTGTCTTTTTACTGGGCTGTCTGTAGACAACTGAGGACAAGCTCCAGATTTAGCACCGTGGGTAAAAAGAAGAAAAGCAATTCCATTTTGGTTTTCGGCATTAGCTATATCATATAAAGTTTGACCTTTTCCAACTTTCATTTTTAACAGGCTATCCAGCAAACCCGGATTGGCTTTTTGAACAAATTCCACAATCGCTCTAACCGCTTCTATTTTACCTTCATTAACAGCCCTTTCTAACATCGTTTTAAGACTATAGATATCCCCACTGTCAACTGCTTTATGCAAAATGGTTTGTTCAAAAACTTCATCATTTTCGCCACATGTCTTTTTGGCTGGGCTCTCGGTTTTGGCCTGTGAAGCTTGCGCCATCATTTTCTCAGTACCTGAAAAGAAACAGGCATCGATTGGAGGCGTTGATGATGATAGATTGAAACCCGAAAACAAATCTGTACAGCTAGTTTGTGTTCTTTCTTCTGCAGGACGCTGCCTTTTTACTGGGCTATCTGTAGCTGAAGGCGGCTGAGGGGAAGTTCCAGGTCTAGCACCTTCGAGATAAAGAGAAAAAGCTATTTCATTTTGGTTGTGGACATTAGCTTTGTCATATAAAGTCTTTTCTGTTGCATCTTGCATTTTTAACAGGCTATCCAGCAAAGCCGGGCTAGCTTCTTTAACAAATTCCACAATAGCATTAACCGCTTCTATTTTACCATTGATAACAGCAATTTCTAACGGCGTATTTCCATTGCGGTCTTTTGCGGTTAATTGGGATTTCAATAACCCAGAGGTATGGGCTAATTTCAGCGTAGTTTTAAGGCTAGCAATATGGTTACTATCTACTACTTTATGCAAAATGTTCTGTTCAAGAATATCTTGGGAATCTAATTGGTCTTTTAGCAATTCTGGGAAATCCTTATTGCAATCTAAAACCATTTTTAATATACCTGGATTTCCAATTGTTTGTAAAAATGAAGTGCCATAAAAATCCTGCGTTTCTAGCAGTCTTTTACGTATATCTTGTTTTCCTTGAATAGTCATCAAAATAACTTCTGCTACATCTTCATTCCCTTCTGATAAAGCAAAATGCAGTAGGGTTTTGCCTCGCCTCCCTACTACTTCTAGTTGGCTTAGAAACAACTCAGGAGCCGCGTCCCAAATCGCTTTTACCGCTGCCCTATTACCATTGTAAACTGCCGCTTGCAATGGCGTCTCTCCATTACCATTTACCATTTTCAGTGTAGCCATGATAATATCAGGCCTATTAATTGATGCAGCATAAAGCAAGGGTGTTTGCCCATTTGGTCCAAATTCTGTTGCAAGCTGCTCAGGCGTAAAACCAAATTTACAAGCATAGAGTGCAAATAGATTAATGTGCTGGTTTGCAATAGACTGAGCGAGTAAATCTCCATGCTTATATATTGCTTTATATTCGTCAGCTGTAAGTGTTCCGATATCACCTATAGTGATAGCATTTTCTTTTATGATCAGGACTGCAAAGTTCTTCTGCTCGGAAGTTAAATTGCAGCGGCTTAAAAAGAACATTACTCGCATAGTGATAGATTGCTTCTCCTCTCTTTTTGCCGTCTTAAATAAGTAGACGATTAACCCTTGATTAGTGGCTATCGCCTGCAGGTAATTCAAAGTGCTCTCACACCCTTTATCGGGCTCAAGGTGCAACAAGGGCAATTTATTATCTACTATTGCATTGTAAATAGCCCGAGGACTCATCTGCTCTATGGGGAACTTCAATATATCTGGTACAGGTACATCGTTTAATCCATTATTTATTACCTCTTGAAATACCTGATCACTAATATAACCTTTGTAAGACCTAACAAATTCAGTCTCACGCTCTTGCTTAAACCTCATCTTCAATTTCTCAGCCATTGAACCAGTTATTTTCCCACATAAGTTCCAGGTCCTTAGTGCCTCTTTATTTTCTGGCTGTTGGAATTCTGCTATTTCCTCTAAAATTAGCTGCGTGTAAATGCGCTTGATCTCTCTCCCAAGGGTTGATCTTGATATGTGCCTGGGATTATATTGAAGATGTGCTGATGCCAAACCCCAAGGTAAAGAGTTCACGCTGCCACCCAAGCAACGGTTTTGATCCGTTTCAGGATTTTCAGGAAATACAGGCGGTGATGCTTCAGGCTGGTCAGTGCCGCCATCAATATCATAGCCCCGTCTTATATCATAAAGCTGCCTAACCAATTGAACCAGATTGCCTTCGGGAGTAACCTGTTCATTTCTGAAATTAGCCCGGTCAGTGGTCGCCCAATAGGCAGTAGCGAGCATCTCTTCCATAGTCAAACCATTTTCAGTAGCGACATTGGTCTCATATGGGTAGTCCCTGCCTTCGCACCTATGAGTTAGCATATCATCTACATAACGCTGGGCTGCATGCAATTGAAATCTGAATCCAGTCACTTTATGTTTATTTTCAATATCCAGATCAACATGCTTAATGCTCTTATAACTATCCTCTAGGGTATGACAGACATATTTTTCAAAAAGTGCCGCATCATCTATGCCAGCCATAGCATCCAGCGCATGTTTAAGCGATTCTATTCTACCAGTAACAAATGTATCAAGTGTTCCTCTTTGAGTAAGCTTTACTTTTGTACTGAATGGGTAATGAGCCACAACTCCTAACCCCTCAGCAGCCAGCATAGATTGAAATGCTGCAACGTGGGATTCATCTGCTGATTTGATGGATGATATGTTATGTGTATTAACGTTATTAACAGCTACACTATCGCCAGCTTTAAGATAATTCCCCAATAAAATACAGTCTTTCTTAGTGAGCGATTGACGTTCTTCCAGATTTAAACTCCCATAGTTATCGAGGTATATTTCGCCCAGTGTTACCCTGATACCTTTATCAATATAGTTTGGCGTATTACAGTACATCTCAAATTGATGAAAGCCAAAGGCAGATTTAAAGGTTTTCAAAAACTGTTGTTTATCAGTGACTTTAGCCAGAGAAAAGGTCAGAAAAGTACGGGTAATTATAGGGTCCCCTTCAAAGTCACCACCCTCGCGCAAGTTTTCATGAAGCAACTCATGATATCTACTTGCAGGAAGGCGATTATAATTGATGTCATCTATAATCGCAAGCATTCGGTCTCTTTGATCTGCGAACTTTCTATCCAGAGCCAGTGAACCACTCGGTACCTCAGGAAATTTCCTTAAAAGTCTGTGCACATGCAATTTCTTCTGATCATCATCGCCTAGCTTGTCGGCAATTTTCAGCATGCCAATATCGTAGTTATTTTCTTGAGCGGCTATCATAAGCTCTGTAATGAAGACCTTAAGTTCATCACCATGTAGCGCAGCAATTTCTTTGTCCTGGTCTTCCCTGGACAGCGATATTATGGTACGAACCTTTCCTTTCATGGTATTTCCCAATCCATTAACAATAAAACACATATTAATTTCGGAATATAGCTGCCATTTCAACGCGCAGGTATTAATAATTTGTTAAACGTTTATTAAAATAACTGCGCGTACAAATCTGTTGGGATAAATTTATTAATATTTTTTAATATTAAATTGCTTTGCCCTCATACTTTGCTTTTATTTATGAACTTTGCGAATACAATCCAGAAAGAAATAGCAATTGCCCAGAGGTAAAATGGCATAGGCAGCAAGGTACCATTGTGCAACCACCCCATTCCAAAGGAAAAACAACGCAATGATGTTATAGTAATAAAACCCAAACAAAGATGAGGCAGTACCAATTGCATGCTTATAATTCTCCAGTGCAAAGGATAGCACATTAGGAATACTCATCGAAATCCCAGCGGTGATTATCATCATGCTTGCCAGTGTCAAAATAATCGATGCTACCTGCCCTACTTCAGCAAGTGCCAATACCAAAGTCATTATGGCAAAGATCGTACTACCAAGCAGGATCAAACCAGTCCCACGGCGTATGATCATAATCGGAGTCATATGATCTTGCAAACGCCGAGAGATATAACCACCTATAGCTCCTGCGCAGGCTGCACCCAGAAAGCTGATGCCATATTCCCAAGGACTAAGTCCCAGCATTTCAATGAGATAAAATGAGCCTTCTGCGTAGTAGCTAATCGCTATACCGTTTGCTGCACCTACCAAAAAACCACAGGCTAGTACATGCTTGTCCCTGAGCATTTTCCAGGCAGTATGCCTGATTGATACCAGAGATACACTTGATGGTATATGGGTTTCAGGCAAATAGATGCAGGTCACTATAAGCGTGAGCAAACTTGCTATAATCAAAAAAACAAATATAGCAGTCCACCCAAAGAGCTGGTCTATCATACCACCCAATGCAGCTCCAATGGCTGGTGAAAAGGCAATGAGACTGCCCACAGTTGAAAAAACCTTACCTCTCTGCGAACCGTGAAAAGCATCGCGGCAAATGGCCTGCCCCAGCACGCTTCCGGTACTCCCACCAAAGGCCTGGATGAAGCGGAAAGTAAGCAGCATCTCTATTGAACTGGAGAAATAGCAGCCCACACAGCCAAAGGCAAAGATGCACAGGCTGATAAGCATGCAGGGTCTGCGCCCAAAACGATCGGAAACTTTACCCCAGAACAAAGTCCCCAGGGCAAAGCCGAGCAGGAAAACAGTTAGGGTATATTCTGCAATAGACTCGGATACAGACATGTAGTTAGCGATATCGGGTAATGACGGCGCGTAAGCAGTCTCAGAAATTTGAGGCAAAGCTATAAGTAAAATCAAAAGCCATACGGCTGGTAATGTGTTTTTGGACATTGGAAACTCTCATCTTTAAATTAAATTTTGATATTAAAAAAGGGATCCCCAAAAGCGGTGCTTTCGGAGTAAAGATGGAGCAATAATTAGGCGACTACAATTTTGGTCATAAAATCATTATATATGAATTGTTAAGCTGGATCAAGATTATTGTAGGGTTGCGGCTGCCTTAGGAGAAGTCGTATAGTACAAAACATGGTACTAGAAATCTTGATAGGGTTTTAGCATTGATTTAGAATAAGTTTCTTTTAGTTTTTGAAGCATACTTTTAGCGTATAGAGGCATTCAAAGCAAAATATAATTTAATTGCAACTTTGCACTTTTATCTTTTAGAGTTTTTATTTATAATCCCCATAAAACTTAATGCGTTGCTCACATGAATAAAAAAAAACGCCTAGTAGACTATAGAAGAAAGGATTTCGGAACTCCTGAACTCAGACAAAAAAGACGTGCAAATGCAACTGATGAACCACTTGATTTATGTTTAAAATACAAATTGATAGAGAGCGTGCAACATAAGGCTGGCATGCGCCTGCGGTGGTTGCGAACACTGCGCATGGGAACCCCAAGAATTCGTGCGTATGACTACTCTGATTTAGGAGGTATTTACCCGCCACGCCATACAGACCAAAAGATGCTTACAAATATGACCATTGCGTATTCAGAATCGATTCGTGAACTGAAAAATGTCCATGCATACCAAGTTGTAGTAAACGTGTGCATACATAATATACCACCCAAATATCTCAGCAAACCGTTGCTTGCCGACAGAGCACTTGATTTAAAAATTCTAAGGATGGGGTTGAATTCCCTTGCATATCATTATGGATATATAGATCAGGATTATAGTAAAACTCATACCACAGCAAGAATTCTGCCGCTTGCAATGATTGGGCAGAGATTTGATTCTTAGGAATCTTCAGCATAATAAGATCAGGTATCTTTTACTTTTCATCGGCATCTTCGCTAAGTAAGTCATTAAGCTTCTTTTCAGTTAATCCTTTTTTCTTAACTTCCTTACCTACAACATCACAAAACTCCTGAAGAGAATGCACCATCAACTTTGATAACTTTTGATAGTCTTCAACAGCTATCAACACGACAGTATCCCGACCGTTTTTTTTGAACCATAACTGGCTCTCTCCGTGCTATAGCCATAATGCTGGCAAATTTATTTTGCGCTTCTATTGCGCAGACATAGATCATTTTACACCTACTTTTTCTATAGTTCTATAGCTCTAGGCTACCTGGCATACTCCAAAAATATCAGATAAATTTGGAGTATGTTCCGAATTTATCTAGTTGCAAGCGCTAAGTATTTAGCGCTACATCACCTATTTAGCTAAATCTTGAAAAAGCTTGCGAATTTTCTTCATGGTTAAAAATAGCTTTAGTGGGTTATCAATAAATGGTTGAAAATCGTACTTCTCATAAAATTTTTTGGCATTATCATTTTTTGCATCTACAACTAGAGCAAAATTGCCTACCCCACATGTATGAACTTTACGTATAGCATCCATCAGTAAATACTCACCTAAACCTTGTTTTTGATAATTTTCACTTATAGCCAATCTTCCTAAGAGTGTCGTTGGTATAATAGGGTACTTGGGTAGTTTTTTAATTATATCCTCAGGCAATTTACCCAGATCTACAGAAGAAGCAGATAAAGTATAGTAGCCCATTATATCATTCATTTCATAATCGTAAGCAACATAGGCTACAGATATAAATTTCTCCATATCTTGCTTGGCTTGTAATTTAAGGTATCTATTTAACTCCTCACTACCGCATGCAAATTTTTCCTTATTATGAGACCTGTTTAATATCTCAACAATAGGAGCCATATTATTTCCTTTTATGCTTAAGGAAATTCTTCATAGAGCTTTTTAGTCGAGCTGAAGGTTTCTCGTCTGCAAGAAGAGCTTGAACAAATAAACGTCTGTCTTGCTTACTGAGCACCAGAATCTCCATTTCCTTTATAACTTTTCTCGCTTCTTTTTCTGCACACGCAATTAGGAATTCGGAAACATCTCTACCTTGTAAAGCAGCAGCGTGCTTAATCAAGTTCTTAGATTCTAATGTTGCTCTTGCCTCCATACGCTGGCTTTTAGAATAATCGGGTTGCATATTTTACCTTTTTATAATACCTAGCTTTAAACTTATTGTACGGCTATTAACCGTACAAGTCAAGTGACTTAGATATTAAGGATTTATTTTTTAACGACACCATAAATCTTGCAGTGCAGCAAAAACACTGCATTTTCTTAACGATTCGTCAAAGATTTGAGTTCAGTTTTATACAAAAGCTGATAGTATCGTGAGATACTCATTTATTTTATATACCATGACAAAACGCAATTCTGCTGATCAAAAGAATCAAGGCCTTTACGAGGATGCATTGGAATTCCACTCCCGTCACAAGAAGGGTAAAATCGCTATCGACCTGTTAAAACCATTGAACAACCAGCGCGACCTTTCATTGGCCTATTCGCCAGGGGTTGCTGCACCCTGCCTGGAAATTCACAAAGATCCAATGAAGGTATTTGAGTATACTTCAAAGGGTAATTTTGTTGCGGTTATAACCAATGGCACAGCCGTACTCGGCCTGGGCAATCTTGGCGCCGCTGCTGCAAAACCAGTAATGGAAGGCAAGGCCGCCCTGTTCAAGAGGTTTGCAGATATAGATTCCATCGATGTAGAGGTTTCTACCGAAGACCCTGACGAATTCATCAATTCTATTAAGTTCCTCGGTGCTAGCTGGGGTGGCATCAACCTTGAGGATATCAAGGCACCGGAGTGCTTTATTATAGAACGCAAGCTCAAGGAATTGCTCGATATCCCTGTGTTTCACGATGACCAGCACGGAACAGCAATCATCACCACTGCTGGACTTCTCAATGCCGCAGAGATTTCCGGAAAGAACTTTGCCGACCTTAAAATAGTGGTAAATGGAGCCGGAGCTGCGGCAATTGCCTGTGTTGAGCTCGTAAAAAACACCGGGGTTAAAGCGAAAAATGTAATTCTATGCGACACCAAAGGTGTGATATATAAAGGGCGCAAAGAAGGCATGAATGAGTGGAAAGCTGCCCATGCGGTCGAAACCAAAGCTCGTACATTAGCTTCCGCTTTAGTGGGCGCAGATGTCTTTCTTGGCCTTTCTGTCAAAGGAGCCGTCACAAAAGAAATGGTAGCATCTATGGCCAGCCAACCTATTATATTTGCCCTGGCTAATCCCGACCCGGAAATAACTCCTGAAGAAGTGAGAGAAGTCAGACAGGATGCCATTATGGCAACCGGCAGATCCGACTACAGCAATCAGATCAACAACGTCATGGGTTTCCCATATATCTTCCGCGGCGCTCTGGATGTTCAGGCCACCTGTATCAATGAGGAAATGAAAATAGCTGCTGCACGTGCGTTAGCTGATCTTGCTCGAGAAGATGTTCCTGAGGAAGTTTCAGCTGCATATGCCGGTCGCAAACTTAAATTTGGCACGCATTACATTATACCTACCCCTTTTGACCCACGATTAATCTATGTTGTTCCCCTGGCTGTTGCCAAGGCAGCAGTGGAGTCTGGGGTCGCGCGCAAACCAATCCATGATTTCACTGAATACAGAAAATGCCTGCAATCACGACTAAACCCGACCAGCAACCTAATGGGCCTCTTCTTTGAGAGATTAAAATCCCGCCCAAAACGCATGATCTTCACCGAAGGTGATGAAGAACAGATGATACGCGCTGCGATTCAATGGCGCAATCAGGAATACGGCACTCCAATTCTCGTCGGGTATGAAGAAGGTATAAAGAAAAAATTGAAGGCTTTAGGAGTAAAACAAAAAGGCATTGAAGTTACCAATGCAGGATTAAACCCAAATACCGACAAATATATAGCCCAGCTTTATTCGCGCTTGCAACGCAAAGGGTTTTTGGAGCGGGACTGTGCCCGCCTGGTTAAACGCGACCGAAATGTTTTTGCTGCTCTGATGCTGGAAAATGGTGAAGGCGATATGATGATCACAGGGTTAACCCGCTCTTACATTACAGCGCTTGAAGATGTGACCAAAGTTATCGATCGCAAGCCTAATGAAATTCTTTTCGGATTATCGATTTTGCTTACCAGAAATCGTACCATATTCATTGCTGATACGGCCATAAATGAAATTCCAGATTCTCAAGAGCTTGTTGAGATTGCGGTAAGTGCGGCACGTGAAGCGCGAACCATGGGACATGAGCCTAGAGTTGCCTTTATATCATTCTCAAATTTTGGTAATCCGATGCGTGAAAAGGCGCAGCGCATACGCGATGCTGTTACCATTATGGAGAAGCGTAGGGACATTGACTTTGAATATGAAGGGGAGATGCAAGCTGACGTTGCCCTAAATCCAGATTTATTGAAATTGTATCCATTCTGCCGCCTGTCGAAGCCAGCCAACATTCTCATTATGCCTGCCCTGCATAGCGCTAATATTGCTTCTAAAGTATTTCAGGAACTAGGTGGAGGCACGATTATCGGCCCAGTATTATGCGGCTTGAATAGACCTGTCCAAATACTTAACATGGGATCCAGAGAGACGGATATCCTTAACCTGGCTGCACTAGGCGCCCACAATATCCCGGATTAATTAGCTAGAGTTTAAGATTTTCTTCAACCCGATGGATTTCGGCTTTAAGCTCATTACTGACTTGTTCCAGATCGGCTTTGGTCGCAATATTATATATTAGATTTTTTATTTCTTTTCCTAGCAAAGTTACTTGATCCTTTAAAGCTAGTTTACTAATATCCAGTTCATTAATTTCGGATAAAATTTTAACAAGCTCTTCGGCCTGCCCTTCCGGCACTCCTTTTTGTGTAAGTCGCTTAACCGCGCTATGGGTATCAAAGGTAATCACCGTCACATAAAAATACCGTGATATATAAGTGCATTGTAATCCCGCTTCCCAAACCCGTCAAGATCCCAAAATATTAAGATTTTAAATTACTTGCTGCTGTTGATTTATACTGACCTGACTAGCAACCCTTTCAACGTGCCTTTCTAGTTTTACGGCTTCAGGATCAAGCACACTTATAGCCAGGCCAACTTTTCCCATACGAACTATAATATCCGAAATATTATTTTCAGCACTATTATAGATACTGTTGATAATATCATCTCTTACAGCATTAATATCATCTACCATCTTTTTTACACTCAACTGGCCATAATATTTTTCAGCATCAGGGCGAGCCAGTAGCTCAAGCAGGTTATCCGCATATTCTTCAAGAGACTTTAATTGCTGGTCAGGAGTTTGATCTTTTACAATTCTATTGTGTCGCATCCCATCGGCGACAGTTTGGATTTGCCTAGCTAAATTTGTTTGCCACATTTTAGATATATCAAGCTCATTATCAGGATTTAACGATATATTATTGAAGTTATCCAATCCATATAAGATTTCATCAAAGTCTCTTTTATTGAACAATTGTTCACTCATGAATTTTGTAACTTCAGGATGTGTGGTTTTCTCTAAAGTCTCCTTTAACTCTTTAAAAGAGTTGAATGCAGTTATTTCAGGTAGAGCTCCTGGAACTACCCTACTTAAAGTGTTATAAGAACTTGGATCTTTTTGTAGCGAGGCAAGGTTTTTATCTTGAAAGTATTTCAGTAATGCTTTTTGACTATCTACATTACTAAACACCTGCCTAAATCCCCCAACCATCATCTGATCGCTATTCCCAATAAACTTTGAATATTTAGGTAATATACCCTTTAAATCCGCATTCGCTTCCATCAGGTTTCTGATTTGTGTATAGGATTCCTGATTAGTAAAAAGTTCGCTTAAGAGCTTAAAGTCTTTTGTAAAGCGTGCAGCATCTCCATTTTCCTTCATCTTGCTTTGAAAGATATTGAAAGAAACAGCGAAATCCGGGTGCATCAGTTTAACCGATGCATTCTCACCTTCCCTAACAAATGATAGTCCAAGTTGCTCTGATAATTCCCGAGTAATGCTATCCCGACCTGGCACAAGACCAAGTGCTTGCATAGTCGTTCTTATGGGGTGGGTAAAAAACATCCTTACGCCAGAAAACAAAAATTGCTCAGTTAAAAGACCTTGAGCATCCTTTCTCGTTATCTCACCAATTCCAACAATATTTAGGGTACTATATGGTCTAGGCTCTCTTTTTAAAGCATCCGCCATAAGAAGCATCATTTTATCTGCGGCGTTTTTGCTATTGGCCTGTACTATGAAGTCACTATTATCAGCGCCGCTTCTATGTACTTTCTTTTCTAGCTTTTCTAACTCTGCCTGATCCTGCGATTGAACCCCAATAACATATTCGCATGCTTTATTTAAGGATTGTGCGGCACCTTTTAAGCCCGATAAATTGCCACCTTGTTCTATCTCTGCTAATTTACTGGCGATGGAGGTTGGATGATCTTTTGCCTTTAGCATCTCAGAGTTTGTTGCTTTAACTGCCACAGCAATCTGATTCCTGAGAACAGCCCTTTGCTTTTTGTTAAGTTCCAAGTGAGGGCCATCCGATTCTTCACATAACTTAGAGACAACCAAATCTGCGGCTTTATTTATGTCATCGCTTTGCATCTTTGGTTGCTTCTTTTTCTTTATATGTTCGGAAACGCTAGACAATACTACTTCAGCTGCACTTTTGAAGACTGCAATTCTCTGCAAATCTGCTTGCTCTTTCGCCTGTGATAGTGGTTCACTTTTCATGCTGAACTCTTATTTAACCAACTCTAGCCTTATTGTACTAAAAGATGGTTAATAAGTTCTTAATTATACCAAATCTATCCTAGCAGGCTCGCTAGTCGGCATAGTTCCTCAATTGTCAATTCCTCAGCGCGCATAGTAGGCTCTATACCGGCTTTGATAATATCCGCTTCGGTAAATAGTGGTTTGAGCGCAGAGCGAAGCATCTTGCGCCGCATACCAAACGCCTTCTGCGTGACTTTTTCAAGGTTGCTGCGGTCACATGCAAATAAAGGGGAAGCTCTGGGTACTAATTTAACTACTGATGAAATAACTTTCGGCGGTGGATAAAAGTTCTCCGGCTCAATATCAAATAGTCTTTCACAATGGCAAAGCCACTGGCAAATGACTGAAAGCCTGCCGTAATCGGAAGTCCTAGTGGGTGCACAAATCCGGTCGACTACTTCCTTTTGCAGCATAACGGTAATGTTATCATAGAGTTCGGGTGTTTCCAGCCACTTCAAAATCAAAGCAGTACCGATATTATAAGGCAGATTGGAGATAATAGTCAGTTTGTCACTACCAAGCTCACTTTCCTTAATCTTCAACGCATCTCCATTGATGATATGCAGGCGGCCATTTGAAACCAGCAACAACTGCTCAAGCGCAGCTATACACCTCCCATCGGTCTCAATAGCAATAATCTTCTTGGCGTTTGAAGCCAAGATCGAACGGGTAAGGCAACCAGGCCCTGCCCCTATCTCTAGAACCACCTTATCAGTGAGATCACCAACAGCATTGATGATTTGGTCAGTAATATGGGTATCAAGTAAAAAGTTTTGACCCATTTTTTTATTTGGCTCAAGTCCAAAATCTCTAATGGTGCTAATCATTGAAGGAAGTTTTGCGAGTTCTTGATTATACATGCTTGGCTAATGTTTATATAGAGGTGCTATATATTTTACACTTAATTACGGCTCTACAAAAGCCAAACCTGTATATATACCTAAATAAAATTTTAATTGAAATATTACAAAAATATTTCAATTTTACTTAATCAAATATATTAAACGCTTGGAGATGCAGTATTTACCGGAGATTTTTAAACAAATGTTTTTTTATTATTATGAAAAAAAAATCTTGCCATCCCATATTTGCTGTCTTAAGGTCATTCACGTAACCTTTGTTTAATTGAAATGTGAGGTAATTTGTGAACAAACAAGACATCATCAACTCGGTAGCTAAATCTGCTAAAACTACTAAGGCAGCTGCTACTGAATCCGTAAATGCTGTATTTAGCAGTATTAAGGATGCTCTACGCAAACGTAAACAAGTGAGAATCATTGGCTTCGGTAGCTTTAAAACCCGCCACGTTCCTGCTAAAACTGTGCGTAGCCCAAGAGATGGATCTCAAGTAAAAGTTCCTGCTTGCAACAGAGTAAAATTCTCTGCTGGTAAGGACTTGAAAGAAGCTGCAAATAGCTAATTGCTACTTGCATAAGTAAAAAAACTCCGCTAATATAGCGGGGTTTTTTATTTATTTTGCCATGACTCAAAAATACCAAAGTACAAATACCTTTGCACGCCGGGTGGGTCGTGGCTTACGCCAGTCTCAAAAAGACTTGCTTGCGAACTTCTTACCCTCAGTTCAGGTGCATACCACCCCAGCTTTCTTCAAACAAATGGCTAAAGCCGGGAAAGTCTGCCTGGAAATTGGCATCGGTAATGGTGAGTATTTTATAAACAATGCCAAAACTCATCCTGATAACACTTATATTGCCTGCGAACCCTATCTAAATGGCATGGCCTCAGCACTCCGCCAAACCATGGACGGCAATTTAAAGAATGTTAGGTTTTTCCCTGATGACGTGCGGATTCTACTTGATAGTATCAGCTCAGACTATTTCTCAGAAATACATATTATTTGCCCCGATCCATGGCCTAAAAGACGGCAACATGCGCGCCGGCTTATCACCAAAGATTTCATTAAACTGCTAAGCACAAAGCTAGCGGCTTCGGGCAAGCTGATCATTGCAACCGACCACAGCGAATACGCCGAATGGATTCTTAAAAGCATCATAGACTCTCAGAGTTTTGCTATGCACTCAACCGAGGTGAATGATTACACCAAACTTCCAGAAGGCTGGCTACACACAAAGTACCAGCGCATTGGCCTGAGTAAGAATCACAGTATTTATTACTTTGCTCTGCATTTATGAGCGTGAATGGTGGGCTTCTTCATGTTTCACAATTTGTTCAAGATCTGAGATAACAGCTAGTTTTTTCTTGTTGCCCCGAGCTTCGGTCTTTAGCAGTTCAATACCTTTGTTCACTTTTTCCATATCGATCTTCTTATGAGGGTGATGTGGCTCTACTTTATGGTTATATTCATCTATACGTTTTTGCACCAAAAGCATCGCATTGGTGATATTCTTTTCATTTTGCAGGATAGTCTCAAGGTGCTTTAGTCGCTCAAGGACAAGCACCATCACTGCGCCATACTTTTCCTGGCTTATTTGCTGGTTCACAACTGCAACTTTATGCTCTTTCTTCTTTTTATGCTTAGTAAAGTCGCTCATATTACTCTCACTAAAGATTAGTTATAACTTATCATAATTATGATTGTTTAATAAATGGTTAATTGAAAGTAATTATTAATACTTGCCGTTTTATTTTATTTGATATATTATGCTCGAATTGCGTAACAAAGCTTAATTTATGAGAACAATTGGAAAAGATACGAAAAATGACATTGCGATTTATAGCAATGGTCTTAGATTTAAAACAGGAATGATACATACCTCCAAATGCCATTGGGAAACAACACTTGAGGAAAACGCCAAGAATTTGGGCGAGATTGCCAATTCAATTAGCATTATTGAGGAAAAAATAGAGCAATCTGGTTCAATCCTAATATTCAAAGATCGCCTAGATTTATTCGCGAAAATGAAGGCCTATTATAGCGCATGGGAAATAGATATGCAGATAAAATCAAGCATTGATATAAAAATTCTTTCAAATACAACGCTTGAGGGCTGCTACGAGGATTGTTGCGAAACGTTGGAAGGTACCTTTTATGATGCCAACATGGCTCCAGTTTTTTACTTGGATTCTTACATGCATTCTGAACTGTAGTTATTTTCTAAAGCAAATCTGTTTGATAAGCATTTATGTACAGATCGTTACGGTGCTTATAAATTATAAGATATCAAAGCACCACCATACAAGAAGGTACAGTAAATCAATAAAGATGATAGCCGCATCCCTTTGGCTGCTCTTCTTCAATGACAGACTATGCTTAGATTTTTATCTATAAATGTTAGGCAATGCCCAAAACTTTAACATTAATCGCATTGCATTTTATATTCTATAAAATATAATTTCGACATTAACTTATAAAGAGTATCTTTATGCTTCAACATGACAACAAGCGTTATGACGACAAGGGCCGTACTGGGTATTTTTACGATCAGGACTCAGAATCTTTTAGCAAGCTATCACCAGAGGGGCAAGCACAAGCTGTTAATGCGTTACTTTCTTATGAGTTTCCGCGACTCAATAATGAGTATTGGAAAAACCACTTTCTTGCTGTTAGTAGAAATGAGCAAAACGCTAATAAACCAATGTCAGCTTTGCGAAAGCTTCTCCGCATTATGGGCCAAAATACTAAGCCAAAAAATGATAGTGATAATGCTAGGGCTGCTGAGGCTGCTAGAGAAGCTGTTTGTGTTCATTATACTCGGACTGCTTCTGATAATGCTAGGAGGGCTGCTAATGAAGCTAAGGATATAGAGGATAGGAGAGC
This sequence comes from Alphaproteobacteria bacterium, assembly GCA_013288625.1. Taxonomy (GTDB): domain Bacteria; phylum Pseudomonadota; class Alphaproteobacteria; order Rickettsiales; family Midichloriaceae; genus JABDBN01. Next base: position 15,836 of record JABDBN010000015.1, read on the forward strand.
TGCTGAGGCTGCTAAGGCTGCTGCTGCTGAGGCTGCTGAGATTTCTGCTGCTAAGGCTGCTGAGGCTGCTAAGATTTCTGCTGCTAAGGCTGCTGAGGCTTGGGGGGCTGCTAATACTAAGGCTGCTGAGGCTAATAAGGCTGCTAAGGTTGCTGCCGAAGCTGAGGCTGCTAAGGTTGCTGCTGAAGCCGAGGCTGCTGAGGCTACTAGAGCTGCTGCTTGTGCTAAGGATGCCGCTGATGCTAGAGCTGCTGCTTATGTTAATGCTGCTCAATTTGCTGCCATTGCTTTTATTAAAGATATTAATACTAATGATGCTGAGGCTATGAAGACTAGTGCTCAGGGTGTTATAGTTGCTGCCAGCAATCTTACTATAGATATTGATACTAGCCTTCGTGCCGGAGCTGCTAATGCTGCTAAGGCTGCTAGGGCTGCTGCTAAGGCTGTTGAAGCAGCTAAGGTTGCTGCTGCTAAAACTGATGAGGCTGCTAAGGTTGCTGCGGAGGCCAAGGCTGCTGCTGAGGCTGCTGCTATGGCTGCTGAGGCTAAGAAGGCTGATGAGGCTGCTAAGGTTGCTGCTGTTAATTATGCTACGGGTCTTGCTAATTATAGTGCTAGGAAAGGCGCTAATATGATTGAGGCTGCTATTAAGACTGCTGAGGCTACTAAGGTTGCTGCTGCTAGGCTTGCTAAGGCTCGGGATGCTGCTTATGCATCAACTGCACTCAGCTCATCTAATTCGTTGATTAACCCTGAAATAAAGGCTATGTCTGTCGATAACGCTGACGCAGTGGCACTAAAATACTGCAGCTCACAAAGCATCGTAGCACAAACCGAGTTTGAAAAGAAATCTGAAGGAGCTGCGTTTTCTAGATAATAATCTCACTAAATTTATTATTGGCGGCCATTAAATCTAACTTCTTGCCGCCTATGAGATCTTTGTACAACAGCGTAATTATTAAAACTCTTTTCAGTTGAATGTCAAAGAGATAACTGCTATCATGTTTTAATTAACGGTCAAGGCTGATTTCATGAAGACACTTTCTGTTCGCGGTGCAAAAGTTCATAATCTAAAAAATGTAAGCGTAGATATTCCAAAGAATCGGTTGGTGGTTATCACCGGCGTCAGCGGCTCTGGAAAATCTTCTCTGGCTTTCGATACAGTTTATGCGGAAGGACAACGCCGCTATGTCGAAAGCTTGTCGGCATACGCTCGCCAATTCCTGGAGATTCAGGACAAACCCGATGTTGAATCGATCACAGGCCTTTCTCCTGCGATTGCCATCGATCAAAAAACCACTTCACGCAACCCACGTTCCACAGTATCCACTGCTACTGAAATTTATGATTATTTGCGCCTGCTTTATGCACGGATTGGAATACCTTATTCCCCAGCTACTGGCAAACCAATTGAAAAGCAATCCGCCAGTCAGATGGTTGAGATTATTCAGAAGCTGCCAAACGGTACCCGCCTTTTCCTGATGGCACCGATTGTTAAAGGGCAAAAAGGTGAACACCGCAAAGAATTTATCAACATGCAAAAGCAGGGCTTTCAGCGCGTCAAAATCGATGGTGTTTTCTATGAATTTGATGAGCTTCCTGTACTCGATAAAAATATCAAGCATGATGTCGAAGTAGTTGTAGACCGTATTGAATTATCAGATGATTTAGGTAACCGCCTCGCAGATAGCGTAGAAACTGCGCTTAGAATGAGTAGTGGCTTACTTTCCGTTGAAGTCATTTCCCTGCCCGCAGGCGCAACAACAAAACAAAAACCAGGTGACGTTATTGTATTTTCTGAAAAGTTTGCCTGCCCGGTATCAGGATTCAGCCTCACTGAAATAGAGCCAAGGATATTCTCCTTCAACAGCCCTTACGGTGCTTGCCCAAGTTGTGACGGATTAGGAGTTGAGGTTTATTTTGATCCTTCACTTATAGTTCCAAACACTAAGCTTAGTGTAAAGGAAGGAGCCATAGAACCGTGGTTTAAGTTTACTTCTAAGTTTGCCGCCTCCCAAGCTAAGTTTTACATGCAGACCCTTGAGGGTGTAGCAGCTCATTACAAATTCAGCGTCCTAAAACCTTTTGAAGAACTGAGTGAAGATGTACGCAATGTGCTCCTGCATGGTTCCGGGGAAGATGAAATTACCTTCCGCTATGATGATGGCTTTAGGACAACCACAGTTAAAAAACCATTTGAGGGTATAATAACTTACCTAGAGAACAAAGCTAAGAAAACGGAAAGCGATTATGTAAGAGAGGAACTGGCTCGCTACCAAAGCATGAAGCACTGTAGCTCGTGCCACGGGTTCAGGCTGAGAAGTGAGTCCCTGTGCGTCAAAATTGATGACTTAAATATCGGTGAAGTTTGCCGCATGACCATTACCAATGTGATTGAATGGTTTAACTCTCTGGATAATAAGCTTTCGGAAAAGCATCTTAAAATTGCAGAACGCGTCCTTAAAGAAATCACCAGAAGGCTTGGCTTCCTTAAAGATGTAGGGTTAGATTACCTAACACTAAGCCGGGAATCAGGCACCCTTTCTGGTGGGGAAAGCCAACGGATTCGCCTGGCATCACAGATTGGTTCTGGCCTTTCTGGCGTCTTATATGTTCTTGATGAGCCTTCTATAGGCCTGCATCAGTCAGATAATGAGCGCTTGCTTAGCACTCTTAAGAACCTACGGGATTTGGGCAATACAGTTATCGTCGTAGAGCATGATGAAGATACGATAAGAAACGCAGATTTTATCATTGACGTAGGACCTGGCGCCGGCATTCACGGAGGTCATATAATTGCTCTTGGTACTCCTGATGAAATTATCACCAATCCTAACAGTATTACTGGCCTGTATCTCTCCGGGAAGAAGTTTATTCCTGTCCCTATAAAACGACGCAAGGGCAAGAAAGATAAGTGCATTCACATTGTTGGTGCAAAAACTAACAACCTTAAAGATGTTGAAGTCAAATTCCCGCTTGGTACTTTTATTGCGGTGACTGGAGTTTCTGGTAGCGGCAAATCAAGTCTGACTATTCATACTTTGTATAAAGCTGCAATAAAGAAGCTACACGGTTCAAATACCCATCCAGGGGATCACGATAAAATCATGGGGCTTGAGTATATCGATAAAGTGATTGAAATCGATCAGTCCCCAATTGGCCGTACTCCACGCTCAAATCCCGCCACTTATACCGGTGCATTTACGCCTATTCGCGATTGGTATGCTTCGAATAATGAAGCTAAAATTCGCGGTTACAAACCTGGTCGCTTTTCTTTTAACGTTAAAGGTGGCAGATGTGAGTCCTGCGAGGGTGATGGTGTTATTAAGATCGAGATGCATTTCTTGCCTGATGTTTACGTGAAGTGCGATGAATGTAACGGTAGACGTTATAACAAAGAAACTCTGGAAATAAAGTATAAAGGTTGCTCGATTGCCGACGTTTTGGAAATGACAGTTGATGATAGCGCTAAGTTCTTCACCAGTGTTCCCATCATTATGGAAAAGCTAGTCGCGCTGCAGGAAGTAGGTCTTGGCTATATGAAAGTCGGGCAATCGGCAACCACATTATCTGGTGGTGAAGCCCAACGGGTTAAGCTGGCGAAGGAACTTTCGCGACGCTCAACTGGCCGCACGCTTTATATTCTCGATGAACCAACTACCGGTTTGCATGCAGATGATATCAACAAGCTGTTAAATGTATTACACACACTAGTTGAAGCAGGAAATACTGTAATTGTGATCGAGCATAACCTTGATGTCATAAAAACCGCAGACCATATTATTGATGTTGGCCCTTATGGCGGAGATAAAGGTGGTGAAATCGTTGCGGTCGGCACCCCTGAAGAAGTTGCTGTTGTAAAAGCCAGTGTTACCGGGAAATACCTGAAGCATTATTTAACTGTGGCTGAAGGCCTAAGGGATGCTGGATAACTTTTTAGTCAACCGTGCAAATATTTTTGGTTGACTATTATCTAACGCTATATTAGTTTAGCGCCTATATAACTTATATAGGTCGGTTATGCCAGGTAATTCATTAAAACTCACTTCTTTTGATCCATCTAGGAAAACAATCGAACTTGATGGAGATAACGACAGTCAAAGTGCTTTCTTCAGAGCTTGCTGCAGCAGAAAACTAAATTTTAGTGTGCTTTTCCTCTGCATGAAAATGACCATATTGGTGCCATCGGTTGCGTTAGCTGCATCATGGCAGATGCCCAGAGCCGATGCTTTTTCAATTCCTGTGGCTAATGCCGAAGAAGGACTAGCTTTACATTCTCAACTATATGAAGTAATTCAGAGCTTAAATTTGCCGAATGCATCATATGGCGTATTGCCTCCAGTTAGCACAACTCTACCATTGTGCACTACTACAGCAGTACAAGCACCAACAAGCGCAGCTGTTAACACTGCTACAGTTGTTCAAGGCAATTGGGAGGATCGCACAACCGCAGAGCAGGATAAGACCCTAGGACGCTAGGTTTTCCTGACTAGGGTCGTGTCTCCGGCAGAAAAGGCTTTTACTGAACCATCTTCCAGGCGCAGCAAAAGGTTGCCTTGCCGGTTGATTCCTTCCATAGTTCCGGTAAAAGCTTGCTCCATGCACTTTAGATTAATCTGCTGACCATACAGGCAATCCGACTGCTCCCACTCTTCCATGAAATCAGATAAACCATTGTGTTCAAAGCGTTTTATATAGGCTATAAGGTTATTGATTAGAGAGCTGCATAACTCATTCCTATCAATATAGCTGCCAAGTATTTTCCGAAGAGATGTCCAGTCCTGAGTGATCTTATGATCGCCATCAAGCATATTGACGTTGATGCCGATGCCGATAATCACCTGGCAGGTTCCGTTGGCTTCAGCCTGCAGTTCAATCAGACTGCCTACCAGTTTTTGCCCATGACACACTACATCATTCGGCCATTTAACTTGCAGCGGCGCTGGTAGCTTTAATTTATCAATAGTTTTAAGTATTGCCAGGCTTACAATCAAGCTCAGACCTGCCAGCTCACTAACATCCTTTTGAAAGCGGCAGAGATAAGAGAGGTAAATGTTTTGACCAAAAGGCGCATGCCAGCTTCTGTTCAAACGGCCCTTCCCTTGCGACATATGTTCTGCCAAGCACACAATGTTCTTCTCTGAGCCATAAAAAGATTTGAGATAATCGTTAGTTGAATCCAGGCTTTCTGCTATTATGATTTCAGTCTCCTTATCGAGAAGCCCCTGCACTATTTCGCTTTGCTTAAGCATATTTAGCGGCTCTTGCAGAATATACCCTGTGTTTTTTCTGGAGCTGATCTTAATGCCATAGTCAGTAAGCTTTTTGATCACCTTGCATACTGCATTGCGACTGATGTTCAGCTTAGCTCCTATTGTAGTGCCATCATGGCACTGCCCATCGTTGAGTATATCAACAATATCGGTCAGGGTCTGACTGGTTTTCTTCATAGCTTGGCCTGTGACTTAACAGATAGTAATTTAACCCCAGTATCAAGATTCATCGACTTCATCTTTATCAGTTAACTTTTTAGCAAACTCATTCTCTAGTTCCTCAATAGTTGGCAATGAGCTTTTTAGGTTCTCTGGTAATTTTCCAGTGAGCCTATACTCTGCTAGCCCTATTGGCTTTGTCATATCACGCAATGTATATTCAGCCAAAATGCTATTTTTATTTTTACATAAAATCAGCCCTATTGATGGCTGATCATCTTTGTGCTTTAAAAGATCATCAACGGCAGATAAGTAAAAATTCATTTTTCCCGCATATTCTGGTTTGAAGTCTTTATCTTTTAACTCAATAACAATAAAACATCTGAGCTTCAAATGGTAATAAAGTATATCTATATAAAAGTCCTGCTCACCCACTTCAAGATGATATTGACGACCTACAAAAGCAAATCCAGCTCCTAATTCTAGGATAAATTTCTCCATATGCTGAACAAGAGCTTTTTCAACCTCACGTTCATGTGCTTCTTCCCCTACGCTTAAAAAATCAAAAAGATACGGGTCTTTTAAAGTAGAGTGAGCTAAATCAGACTGTGGAGGGGGTAATTTATCCTTAAAATTTGTAATAGCCTGCCCTTGACGTTTATGAAGGTTTGAATCAATCTGCATAGCCATGATACTGCGTGACCAACCATGTTCAATTGCTTTTCTAATATAGAACATTCTAATCTGCATATCTGAAAATCTATTCATCAGCATAACATTATGACCCCAAGGTATTAGTGCAACAACCTGTTGCACTAATTCAAAATCCGGGCATTCTTCTGAAAACTTTCTCATATATTTGAGGTTCCTTGTCGAAAACCCCTTTATTTCAGGGAATTCTACGCGCAAATCCCGAGACAATCGTTCGATCACTTTAGCACCCCAGCCATATTTTGATTGCGAGCTTAAAATAGCTGCACCGATATGATGGTAAAGTAAAATAAGCTCCTTATTAACACCCATAGCAGCTCTATAACGCGATGAGGCAACTCGAAGCTTAAGATCACTTAGTAGGTTATTATATTCTTTAGTAATAATATTTTTGCTCAAACTCTTAGCTCAATATACTTTTCATTTCATTAGATATATAGCAATAAAATTCTAATGCTGGTATACGTGCTATTTTAACCAAGCCCGATTTAAATGACCAGATTTATATTACTGTTAGCCCCGCGCTAAAATTGCGGCTGCAGGTTCCTGCTGGGGCATGTCTGCAATGAACTTATTTGCCACAAATATCCTATTCGAAGTATTAGGATGGATTGCCGTAGAAATTAACCTCCCTACACTATCTGAAAAAACAAAATATACCCGAAATAATTTTGCCAGCATTCCTTCGTTATTTAAAGGGGTGTAGCCACATATTACTGATAAACCTTTTGATAAGCTCTCAGACTCTCCCATAACCTTTACAGCTATGTTATCTGCTTGATACTCACAGCGCTGTGCATTGAAATTATAAATAGTCGATCCAAGATTACTACTAGGTAGTATCAAATTAAAAGTATTCTTTGCAATATTATGCACTTCACTACAGTGATTAAGTGTGATGTGACCATATTCATGTGCAATGATAGCAGTTAATTGATTTATCACTTCTTCTTTTGTATGGTTGGCTGCGATGAACTTTGCAATCAATCCTTTACTTATTGAAATAATAGGCTCTTTACCCATAGGGTTTTCAGCAAACGCGCTCATTATAGGAGATTCTGACAGATAAAATTTTATTGCTTTGCTATGGTTATGGTAACCAATTTCTGCCAGCTTTTGCTTAATGTTATTGAATGATACAAATAAGTCTTTCTCGGTAATCTGTATGCTATTTTCTTTGTTGGATTCAATTACTGCATCACTATTTGTCACTTCATGTGAATTATATGTGTACCGTAAACCTGAAAGCAACCCAAGCTTGCCTAAGGTGAAATACTGTATAGGTTGTGCGACACAATTATAGAGGATTTCGTTAATGTTAAACCTATTGTTTTCTTTCTTCATAGAGAGCTTACCAAAAACAGTGTAAGCCATGTATGATGCAACACTAAACCCAACTGAAGCAGGTAGGATATATGATGCTGCTATTGCAAAAGGCAAATCTGCTAAGGCTGAAGTGCAGAGGTTGCGTACATAAGTTTTGCTAGCATTGAAGATATCCTTTGTGGCTGTACCATTATGAAAAGAATGTGATATCACAGAAAGCATGCTAGGTACTATGGAAGCCATTCCCATAGCTGTAATAAAAGTTCCAACGCAAGGGATTGATGGAACCATATTTTCCACCACACAGCCAAAAGCTACTGCTGCTAAAGGATTTCTTAAGAAACTGTGGATTCCAGCTAACGCATACATTGGAATGGATGGAGAATTTTTCATAGCTACCCTAAATTATTACAGTCCAAGTATAAATGAGATATATTACACAAATATTGCGATAATATTAAAGATTTATTAAATTATTTACTATGCAGCAGTCATTAAACTGCCATCGCTGAGCGCAAAAATGCGGTCGGTCATGTGGGCAAGATCAAGATTATGGGTGACAAGGATGACTGCGAGTTTGCGCATTTTAGCTTCATTAAGAATCATCTTCATGACGTTAAGGCCATTGCCAGCATCCAGATTCCCCGTAGGTTCATCGGCGAGCAATAACTGGGGCTGATTCACCAGAGAGCGTGCCACTGCTACCCGCTGTTGTTCACCACCAGAAAGCTCTGAGGGCAGATTATTAAGACGATCACCTAAGCCTAAAGATTTAAGAATTTCAGTAGCAGCCTTTTTGGATTCAGCACGGTTTTTCTCAGATATCAAAAGCGGCATCATTACGTTTTCCAAGGCAGTGAATTCAGGCAGCAGGTGATGAAACTGATATATGTACCCAATTTTATCGCGTCTAATATGGGTGAGCTCATCTTCGGTAAGCTGATTGCAACGCTTGTCATCGATATATATACTACCACTAGTAGGGAGGTCAACCAGACCAATTATCTGCAGGAGAGTTGATTTACCGGAACCGGATGGGCCAAGGAGAGATACCACTTCACCAGCTTTGATTTCTAAGTTAATGTCTTTTAATACCAATATCTCATTCTTACCCTGACGGTAAGTTTTACTGATATCATTTAATCGGAGTAAGGCCACTAGCTGCTAAGCTTTTTCTCGTCAAACTCCACGTGCTTACGCAACTTGGGGTCATACTTGCGAAACTTAAGTTTTGCGGTAGTTTTCTTAGGGTTTTTACCCCTAACGTAAAAATAGCCCGAACCTTCGGAGCTTACTAATTTAACTAATACAATATTCTTTTTTGCCATGATCTTATAGGAATTTCATTTTATGATTTATCATCATAATACCTTACAACCCTTCCGTCAATCAGTTTTGCTTGATTTTGCGTTTTAATACGGCAAATTAAATTGACAGACAAGGTTAGCGCGCTTCAAATTACGATCGAAAATATCGAGTTAAGATATGACTGCAATAGTTTTTGATACACATAGCGCAGTTAAACGGCTTATGCTAAAAGGAGTACAGGAAGAGCAAGCCGAGGAATTTGTGAATATTATTTCCGAGATTAATAATGTTGATATGAGCAAAGTAGCTTCAAAAGAACAGGTGGCTGTGCTGGAAAAAGATGTAGAGAATATCAAACAAAGTGTTGCAACTAAAGCCGATCTGGGAAATGTAAGAACTGAAGTTGAAAAAGTCAGAACAGATGTTGAAAAAGTCAGAACTGAATTTAAAGCAGAACTTCATCATACTGAAGTAAGGCTGATACTGATGATAGGCGCCTCCATTGTAGCTACTTGCTCTATTATTCTTGGGGTTCTCAAACATATGCTGCAACACTTGCTTTGATATCATTTAGAATACCACCGTTTCAACAAGCGCTGATTGGCACTTTAATAAAACCTTAACAAAAAATTCCTTATTTATCCAATGTTAGCACAGTATAATGCTATATAATAACTTCATAACAGTTTAATTCAGGTATATTATGTACGGAAATCGTGAAAGCTGGATTCATGAATCGAGTCAAGATTCAAGTATTGCTAATAACAAGAACAGGATCAAAAGGTGTCGAGGCTATATAATGCGAACTCTTGCTAATGCAAACAAGATAAGGGGTAACGTTGTTGCCGATTATATAAGTGGTTTTGATATACCTAATCAACAACGTCAAGTTAACGGCGTTAGACAAGCCCTTAACTTTTTAGACGCAGCCCTGAGAGGGCCGGGAGAAGGGTTTTGGCATGAATGGGATCAAAACCATAAAATTACCAACGCTGCTGTAGATGTTTCAAATCTGGAAGCAACTATAGATCCATTTTTTAGACATTTACTTGGGATTGCTCCTGTATCACAACCAGTTTTAGGTAACGCATTGGCAGATTTTGGAATAATGGCTATGCCGGCTAATCCGCATGGATCAGTTTCCGGAGCATTAGGTGCGCTGAGTGATCTGTTATTCACTGGTAATTCAAGCGAAAACAATACTGCTGAATTCTTTCAGAATCAAAATATCAGGGCAGTATCTAATAGGTTGGACTGGATTGAAGCTAAAATTTCAGTCATCGATACTACATTTCAAAATGCTTTTAATAGAGCGATTCATGCAAAAGATTTTGCTGCAGCTGGATTCATATCACAAATTGTGCCTGGACTTAATCAGGAAAACCAGCGACTAGTTAATCAAATGCTTGATAATGGGATAGAACAAGGAAATGCAGAAGCAGTCAGACTTGCTATAGGACTAGGCGCCCAAGTGAACGTTGCGTTCAACAAAGATTTACCGTTACTTAAAGCAGTGCAAGCAAATAATTACGATATAGTACATGCACTTGTTGTTGTAGGACATGCAGATGTTAATTCATATCACAAGTCATCTTGTTGCGAATCATTTGCTAACTTTTTCCGTTTTTTCTGCTGTATGAATTCAAGGACTACAACTCTACTTCACGTTTCAGCTGTAAATGCTGATGCCAGCGTCGCCGGGTTACTTTATCAGCATGCTAATAATACTGTTCGGGCACAGATTGATGGCGCAGGTCATACTGCAAGCTATTACTGCCCAACTATTGCACAGGTTGCATTACCAGCTCCGGCAGTACTAGTCCACGCTCCTTTTGCGGCGGCGGTTGCTGCTCAACAATATGAAGCTGTACCAGCACCTCAACCACAATATCAGCAATATGCTGGAGTGTATGGCGGAGCATTTGAGCAGGCACCACCACCTTATGATTTTAATGAAGAACATAAGTTTCCTGCTGGTTTCTTGCATGACTTACGCCAGAGACAAGTTGCTTGCGACCTAAACGCTAATCAACAGCACGATAGATAACAATCTTACATTTAATACTGCCTTAATGCCAATTTGTTAAGGCAGTATTAAATTATTTGCTTAACTTACTGAAACTCCATAACATATTATTAGGTATATTGAATACTGTATAATATGAGAGATTTTAGTATTAAGTCTTCTGATACTCAAAAAGTGTTCTTACTTTCACTCGGGCAACTGGTTAATTCTGATATCAACAAATCCTTAAGCGCGTTTACTAAACTGGTGAATGAAGGCGATAGTCTTTTGGGCTTTGCCCTCTCTCATGCTTTTAAAGGTGTCGCATTTCCACCGCATATAACACGAACACTCAGGCTAAGCTTCACTTGTCTTTCGGTTGCATGGCGCGTGATTAAAACCCACTCACCGTTTGTGGCAAAATTTGCTTCTTGTTTAAAGTCAGGCTATAGCTTTATAAGTTACCCACTGGTTTATCTATTTGTTTATAATGCTTTTCTAGTGGATAAAAGTCATTTTAAAACCATTGAGCAATACAAAAGCGGCGCAATTGATAGTTTCGAAGCGTTTAAAAAGAAAATGTGCGCCCAGCTATGGCAAAATCCAAACCACATTCCCGATGAATCTTTTAAGGCAGCATGGAATGCCATGTGCAAACTGAGTCAGAGCGTGCAGGATGATTTAAGACGCATTATAAATATGCAAAAGGAACAGACATTTGTGATGATCATTTTGTGCAATACCAACCCTACTCACTTTGATTATATTCAGGAACAACTCAAAGCCAGTGAGTTAAATTTAAAAACGGAATGGTATATTTGGATTGACTATGATGAATCACTTTCGGTTAAAAACCTTGCCTCATCCGCTATAGCACTTAATAACTTTGACCAAAAGGGTGTGTGCATTGTTTCACTGCATAACAGAATAACAAAAGCTAAAGATGTTAATCTTTCAAACGCTGAGTTTAACTATATCCCATACGATACCTCACAGTCTGGGGGAACACTATCGTTCATTATACGCAGCGAACTTGATTTACCCAACGTGCTGGATAAATATGTTCGGAGAAGATCATTGTCACTCGAGTCTAAAGAAGAAGGGGTATCGCTATTAGGTTAGGCATTAATGACTTATTTGAGTATTGTCACTCTTGCCGGACTGCACACTAGCCGCATGAATGGTTACTGGTTTAAGCTGCGTTTTCTTTGCAGTCACAGCTTCAGCATGCGAACCATGCGCCTGGAGTGCAGGCAGTGGAACTTTTGGTTCTTTCGACAGTTTTTCTGCATGCTTCGTCGGAGGCTTATTAACTTCTTTCGGGGTTAATTCGACTACAATATCCTGATGACCAGCCTGGTTAGCTATCTCAAGCGCAGTATATCCCTCCTTGTCTCGTAGAGTTTTCACAGCTTTTGCTTTTATAAGCGCCTTCACTGCCATTACATTATTCTTTGCTGCTGCCTGCATCAAAGGTGTAGTTCCTTCTTTATTCGGCGTATCTATTCCTATTTTAGCCTGAATGAGAGCCAGCGCTATATCATTATGACCTAACTCAAGTGCTAGCATTAATGCAGATTTACCTTCTTTATTAGGCAAATCGTTAGCAGCAGTGACTTTACCTGAGGCAAGCATGATATTTACTATACCTTTATGATTTAGCTTAACTGCCCAGGTTAAGGCCGTAGTACTGGAGGCATCTGGAAAATTTAAAACACTAGTGTCAACTTTGTTAGATGCAAGCATCGCTTTTACTACCTTAGTATGACCTTTCATGACAGCTAATATTAACGGTGTATTTCCTAGTTTATTTGGGACTGTTAAATCACTTGCAACAGTTTTGGGCGATGCAAGCATAGCAGTTATTACTTTATCAAGGCCCTGTTGCGCAGCCCAACTTAAAGTTGCTGCCCGCTCGTTTGCATCATCAGCTACAGTAAGCGAAGTAAGCCTTGCCTGATCATTACTGAGTAGCATTACTACTTTCTCTTTCCTTAGTTTAATCCCATACTCTAGCAACGACTCCTTATTGCATTTTTGATCAGCCTCCTCAGAAAAAGTTAGCAGTCTTTTTATTAATTCTGGGTCATTAAGCTCAACCGCGCGAAAAATTGGTGTTAATCCATCTGGCCCCCTAGAATCTAGCTTGACTCTTGTTTTAAGCATTGCTTTAAGCATTTGCAAATTTATTTGTTCCCGAGCTTCGGCTTCAGCTGGAATAATCCGCGCTTCTTTCAAATCATTATCTAAAGCTATCATTTGATTTATCAGGATATCAATAGCAGCCATACCTTTCATATTTTTCTGATCCAACCCAACTTTGTTTTTAATAAGCATTTGAGTTACATTATTATACTTCCTAGAAATGGCATAAGTAAGCAACGACTCACCATCCAGCATTTTAATTGTACTCTGCGGCGATGCTAAAAGTATCTTTAGAAGTTCTACGTTCTCTTTTTTTATGGCATGGCGGTATATTCGATTTAGCAAATTGTTTTTTACACTGGTACGTTCATTTTGATCTGCAATATCCTCTGTGAGTTTATCCAGATTTTGTGTAATGAATTTTATTACATCTGTTTGCCCCTCATCTAAAGCATGAAGTACTAAATCATGTCTGCCTATTTTCTTTCTCAATAAGCTCCTTAACACTTCCGGATGTTTATCTAACAGACGATTATAGAACTTTAGGAGAACTACTTGATCTCTTTGGTAAACAATAGATCCATAAATATAATCTTCTCGCTCTTCAGGCGTTAGAGCTGGTAGCTTATGAACTGGATTATCTGCAAGATTCATCGACTCATCCTCTATTAAATCGCTAAATTGCTTATAATATTCCCCCATATGCCAATTGAGGAAATTTGTTGGACCAATAATTAGCTGTTTAGCATGCCTTATGGTGTAATCGACTACTTCTCCATCATTACTAACTATACTAATTTTAACCGGGTTTATCGCATAAGCCGGTAAATTATCAGTTATTCTGTCAAGTATAGGTTTTGAATTAGACCTAAAATGGTCATCTAATAACTTCGCCAGGCTATGAGCGCCTACATCTTCAAAAAAGAATTCCCCCCAGTGGGAGTGGGTTATAAGTGCCGATCCAGGCTTTAAAGTATTTTGAACCATACCGCCATAACAACATCTAAGCTCGATGCTCAATGGCTCGGCAGAACATCGGTCCAGCATTTCCACTAGATCTTCTGATCTGGTAGTCTGGCCAGTAGATTTAAAGTTCAAATTTAAAAAGTGGTGATATTCATTATTATCATCCTTAGTTATTCTGGCATGTAGCTCCACATCTATTCTGGTATTATGGTCAACTTTATCTTTTAACGCTGTCTCAATCTCCTCTAGCGAAATATCCCTGATGCCATCTCCTATAATGAGACAATCTGGTCTGTCATACATTGACTTCAGAGTGTTATAGCCATATTCGCTGCCTGGCCCGACTATTAGCACTGCTTTATAACATTGTGGATTTGCTTGGGAATCCAGCATATTGCACTCATTGTAATGATTCACCTATGAGTTGATTGTAGCAATTAATAGTAAATAAATAGTTAACAGAGCGGTGAGCATTAAATAGTTTAAATGTGCGAAAAAGCTGATAGTTACACGCTTCTCATCCAAACATCTCGAGATGACTGATTAACCCTTTCTCCAAAAGTCACTGCATCTTCCAGCACTCTTTCACTATAAGTACATTGCATAGTATTGCAGGTAGTTTCTAAACCTTTCTGCCAAATTAAAAAATCGCTCATGCCTATGACAAGCCTTGCATCAATTGCAAAACTTAAATGCATAGATGAAGTCGCCATTAATGTTGGCGGACAGACTAGTTTTGGAACCTCACGGTTTACCCCTTTAATAAATTCATCCATTAATTTGGTTGAGTACTTATTTAAACCTCTTGCAGGATCATAGTGCTTCTTTACTAGAATTTCTCCTAACTTCCCACTCTCTCCATCTCTGTCCATTACTGTTTTCTGGCTTCTTGGGTCAGCGAGTAGCGTTTCGGTCGGCACTTGCCACAACAGAAGCATTTGCGCAGGAAATTTAGGACATGTATATAAGTATAGGTTATCCCTTGTCGATATGGACTGATTCAGCATTTCTTGATGCAAATAATCGAACTGATGCAATACTCTTAGATCCTCCCGAGCAAACATCGGGCAAGAACTAAAGTCGCGTTGCCTTTGTTCTGTACTAACCACAATAAATTCATTTAGAGAAGTCAGGATTTCTATTTGCATCCTAATCAACTTTCTATTGGGGATTAATTCCTCTCGCTCAACCTCATTTTTCTCAATTATTATCCTATCTTCAAAAGCAAATCCTAGTGAATCAATTATAAAGAAATACCTAATTCCATCTATGCGACGAAAGCTTATCAAATTAGCATGACACCCCTTATGGCAGAAAATATACCTTGCCCTACCTTTAATAATCTGGTGTAGCGCTTCATTGAATACGCTTTGATTATCCGCTCCATCCAGTGAACAAAACATAACATTGCTTTCTGATAACCCAAGCTCTGCTACAGTAAAGCTATTCACACTTTCAATGGCAGTAGGATTTAAGCGCTTCTCAGGCATTTTATAAGCCAATTGCTCAAGCCTACAGTCAAGTAATTCTGCCAACTTTTTCATTAATTCTGGGTCTTGTAATACAAAGCC
>JABDBN010000016.1 GCA_013288625.1 Alphaproteobacteria bacterium
AAACGCGGCAGTTCAAGCCCCGCCCACCACGCGAGCATGGTGATATGGAATGAAGCCTGTAAAGTAAATACAAGATCTCCCAGAGAGATTAGGCCCTTCTTATAGGTGTAAACCTGGGTGTAGGTGAGAAAAATGCCTAGAAATATAAAGCATATAACGCCCAGTAATATCTTAACTTTCTCAATATACCAAAGCGCTTGTTTATGCTTCATGACCTCGTCATTTTGTTGTTCCATAACGTAATCAAACTCAAAAGCCCGGCGGGAAAAAAGCCTAACGCTTGTGCTGTTGGCAAAACTATCAACCATGCGTCCGGAAAGCCTGCTACGACTCTCTGCATGGATATCAGAATAGCGGCTACAAGTTTTGGCTGTATATAAACAAATACCTATATGAATGCAGAACCAGGTGAATATAATCATCCCAAAAAGCGGGTAAATTCGGGCGAACATTGAGGTTAAAATCAGTGTGGTCAGCATGACTGGGATGAACAGCGACATAATCATAGTCAGAATATTATAGGTGCTGCGCGGCATATCATTGATTTTATTGGCCAAAGACCCCGCAAAATTATTGCTAAAAAATTCGTAAGACTGGTAACCTAAGTGTTTGAATAGAGCCATGCGAATGTCAGACTCCAGTTTTGGCAGTACCTTCATTGCAACAATAAAGGCGCTGCGGAAGCAGATTTCTATGGTTATCCAGACGGCGGCGCCAAGGAAAACTACCCCGGATATTGCTGGCCAAATATACTCTCGATCTCCGGTGTAGCCTTCAATTGCTGCGATAATCATGCGGGTGATTTGCGGCCATACCACGTTATCAATTGTCATGCCCAGGTAAAAAATTTGCATGAATATGAAGCTCACCCAGTACTTTTTCACAAAATGAAAAATAAATTTAACGGTGGTTTTGGGTAGGGCTTCCATAAAAAATAATTAAAAGATGTTAAATTAAGTGGTAAATATAGTCCTCGCAGGATTAGAGGGTTATACGTAAGGTAGCTAATATACAGAGAAGCTGTTAATTTCGAATAACATAGTCTAAAGAAAATATGTTCATTTACAAAATATATCACACAATGCTTATTTTTTCAATTAGGAAAAGCTTGTGAAGTCGTTTATCATCTTTTATAAATGGCATAAAAGATGTTTATTTATAATGATTAAAAGCTTACTCATTGCTAACCGTGGCGAAATCGCTTGCCGCATTATAAAAACTGCAAAGCGGTTGGGTATTGTTACAATAGCTGTTTACTCTGATGCAGATACCAACTCACTCCATGTCCGGCTCGCTGATAAAGCTGTCTACATTGGAGGGTCTCCGGCTACGCAAAGCTACCTTAATGCTGAGCGTATTTTAAATGCGATCAAAATTTCCGGAGCCGATGCAGTGCACCCGGGTTATGGATTCTTATCTGAGAATACGGAATTTGCTGAGCTTCTTGCCCGCAATAATATAACCTTTGTTGGTCCTTCGCCTGCTTCAGTCAAATGCATGGGGGATAAAATTGAAGCTAAGAAAATCGCCCGGGAAGCCGGGGTCAATGTAGTCCCAGGTGTTTTGGCTGCCATTACCGATGAGAAAGAAGCGCTTAAAATTGCCTCGCGTATAGGATATCCCATAATGCTTAAAGCAGCCGCTGGCGGTGGTGGTAAAGGAATGCGCATCGTGCGGACAAAAGAAGAAATGCAGCAGGCCTTTAGTTCTACCCGCAATGAGGCGCGAAATAACTTCTCAGATGAACGCACGTTTATTGAAAAGTTCATTGAGAACCCACGCCATATCGAGATTCAGCTGATTGCTGATAAGTTTGGAAACTATGTCTGTTTGGGTGAGCGGGAATGCTCGATTCAACGCCATAATCAGAAAGTAATTGAGGAAGCTCCCAGCCCGCTGCTCGATGAGAAGACCAGGGCTAAGATGTATAAGCAATCCATCCGACTTGCGAAAAAAGTTAAGTATTACTCCGCTGGCACCATAGAGTTTATTGTTGACCAAAAGAAGAACTTTTATTTCTTGGAGATGAATACCCGGCTCCAGGTCGAGCATCCAGTAACTGAGCTCATAACCGGTTACGATATTGTTGAGCTTATGCTGCGTATAGCTTCGGATGAGAAGCTCCCCTTTACCCAGAAGGATGTAAAGCTTACGGGTTGGGCATTTGAGTCGCGGGTTTATGCTGAAGATCCAAGTTCTGGATTCCTGCCTTCGACGGGGCAGATCAACACTTACCGTGAGCCTGAACATTCAGAGAATGTGCGGGTGGATAGCGGCATTTATGAAGGTGGTGAAGTCAGCATGTTCTACGACCCAATGATTGCAAAGCTTTGCACCTATGGGACCACTCGTAAAGAGGCTCTGGAATATATGAAAGACTCGCTGGGCAAATTTGTTATCCGGGGGATTTCGCAAAATATTAGCTTCCTGCAGGCAATCTTTGCCAACCAGCGTTTTGAGAGCGGCAATATTTCCACCAACTTTATCGAAGAAGAATATAAAGGGGGTTTTACCGGAGCGGAATTGTCAAACGAGCAAGGTGCAGTATTGCTTGCAGCGGCGGTTTTTATCTTTCTTTCAGATTCGCGGCGTGATGCCCAGATCACCGGGCAGCTTCGCGGGAACTCAATGTTCTTGGGAACCCGCTGGGTAGTGCGCCTTGATGATAAGAATTACCCGGTGACTGTAAGGCCGATAGATGATGGTTTTAAGGTTACCTTTGAAAATCGCCGCCTCTATATCCAGAGTAAATGGTTGTTGGGAAATAAGCGCTTTGACTGCATAGTTAATGGCCGCAATTATAGCATGCAGGTTGAATATACCAGTCGTGGGTATGCGCTGACTTTTATGGGTAGTATTGTCAAGACAACGGTGCTAACTCCTCGGGCAGCGGAACTTTATAAATTTATGAAGCCCAGCCTTGATAGCCTTGAGCAAAATAATCTTCTTGCCAATATTTCCGGCATGGTTGTTGATGTCAAAGTCGCAAAGGGCGAGAAAGTGGCGAAAGGTCAGCCGCTTGTCATCCTGGAAGCCATGAAGATGGAGAATATCCTCAATTCGCCACGTGATGGCGTAGTGACCGGCGTGCACTTTAAGAAAGGCGATAACGTCATGACCGGCGAAGTTATGGTGGAGATTGAGTAGAATTATCCTAAATTAACGCCAAATCTCAGTCACTGCGACCACGAGCGAAGCGTGGTGGTCGGCAGCCCAGTATTGCAATAAACTCATATCCGAATTCCCTGCAAGGCCTTTTAATTTAGGTACGAAAAAAAGCATCCAGCTTTTTTTCGAGCGCCCCCTGTAGGGGGTCAGGGGGCGCTTGGAATTCTTTTAGGCCTTGCAGATAATGAGGCTGAAAAATCAAATATTTAAAGGATTTTTTAAAACTCACCCCACCACCACATACCCATTCCCCGAAGTGGCAATGATCTCTCCGCCAATCAGGTTCTTAAGTTTTTGCCGGATACGGTAAATATGGGTTTCAATGGTATTGGTTTCGGCGCGTGCATCATAGCCCAGCACATCGAAGAGCAGAAAGTCCGAGGGAACAACATTGCCTCGAGCCTCGCATAAAGCCTGCAGAATCTTGGTTTCGGTTTCGGTGAGGATCTCTTCACGCCCTGAGACACTAAGTTTTCTGGCCTTGGTATCAAAGCTCAGCTCGCCGATATTATAGCTGTGATTGGTAAAATTATCCTCAATCGCAGCAATCAGTTTAGCTAAGCTTACGGGCTTGGCAGCCTCAAATCCATTGAAGCTCACGCGGTCTTTTTTATCGATGATATTGAGATCAGCTTCTATTGAAGTTGGGCTGGTAGAGATTTTATAGTCTTTAAACTGTGAAGATGTGGCCAACGCCTCTTCAAGATATTTCTGAGAACTAACAATATGTATGTTTTTCATCCTACCAACTCGACATTAAATACCTGTGCGAACTTAGCGGCTATCACTTTATCAAACTCTTCCATGCTTATAAGTTTGCCTAATTTATGCAGCGAGGTTACGCCATGCTCACTGATGCCGCAGGGAACTATGCCATCATAGTCATCAAGATTAGTGTTGATGTTGATTGCAATACCGTGGTAGCTCACCCACTTTTGCATGCGAATGCCAATTGCTGCGATCTTCTCCTCCTGGCCATCGCTATTCGTCACCCAAATGCCTACCCTACCTGGGTGGGTCTCACCTTTTATGCCGAATTCTGCCAGGCTTTCTATCACCCAGTTTTCAATCTGCCTCACAAACTTTTTGATATCAGGTGCGCCGTCATGAATTTTTTTGAGATCGAGCATGATATAGGCAACTCTTTGCCCGGGACCGTGATAAGTATATTTACCGCCACGCCCGGTTTTATGCACTGGAAACTTATCAGGCTGCAAAAGGTCGTTGTCATTAGCGCCGGTACCAGCAGTATACAATTGGGGATGCTCAAGAAACCAGAGCGCTTGCTCGGCCGTGCCTTCGATGATGCCCTTCACACGGTTTTGCATAACCTCCAGGGCTTGCTGGTAAGGGACACAAATCTTACTATTTAAAAATTCTACCCTGGATTGCATAAATTAGTTAACAAATATATTTATATTGAAAGTTAAATAGTGTATAGTCTTTTCAAATATTACATGTTTAGTAACGGGTTGTCCACAGAGTTGAGTATGGGAAAATATCTGACATTACAATACTACACTTCCTTAATCGGGAATATAGACTACATGGAGTACTTTAAGTCTCTATGCTGGGCTATTGTAATCGCATTTACTTTCCGTTCCTTAGTGATTGAGCCATATCACATCCCCTCTTCTTCTATGGTACCGTCGCTTATGGTCGGTGATTATCTTTTTGCCTCCAAGTATTCCCTTGGCTATAGCCGATATTCTTTTCCTTTCGGGCTCCCGCTCTTCAAAGGTCGGATATTTAAAGGTGAACCCAAGCGCGGCGATATAATTATATTTGAAAGCCCAACGCCATCAAACTATCCCCTGATCAAAAGGTTGATTGGACTGCCTGGCGACAAAATCCAACTCATCAACAGAATCATCTACATTAATGGCCAGCCGGTGAGCAGAGAACATAAGGGTAAATATGATGATCCTCATGTTTGTGAAGAAAGAGCTGAGCAGTGCGATATGTATACCGAAACCCTACCCAATGGGGTGAGCTACAACATTTTGCAGGCTGATCTGGATGAAAAGCCAGAATTCACCAACACCACTTCAGTTTATCAAGTACCTGAAGGCCACTATTTCTTTATGGGCGATAATAGAAATAACTCGCGCGATAGCAGGTTTCTCAAAGAAGTTGGATACGTCCCTGCCGAGAATCTTATTGCCCGTGCAGATCTTCTGGTATGGTCAAGAGACTTTTCCTTTGTTAAGTTTATAACTAGTTTGGAATCTGGCCGCGCGCTCAAGACTATATAAACAATGAAGCTCAACTATAAATTCAAGAATAAGAAGCTATTGCAACTTGCGTTAACTCATCCCAGCATGTCGAAAAATAGCCCTGCTGGTAACTATGAGCGCCTGGAGTTTCTGGGCGATAGCGTGATCGGCCTGGTAGTGGCCGAAATGGTTTACAAGCGCTTTGCCGATTTGCCTGAAGGAAAGCTTGCCCTTATTCACTCAACGCTGGTTAGAAAATCCACCCTGGCGCAAATTGCCCGGGAATTAAACTTAGGTAAAGAGTTGATTATGGATTATGGCGAGGCGGCGTCCGGAGGCAGAGAAAACCCTAAGAATCTAGAGGATGCTTTGGAGGCGCTGATAGGCGCTATATACCTGGATTCCAGCTTTGCTGAAGTTCAGGAGTTTATGCTACCGCTCTGGTCTGAGCATCTGACTGATAACCTGGCCTTTGCTGATAAAGACGCGAAATCCGAACTGCAGGAATGGGCACAAAAGCTGGGCAAGCCCATACCTGAATACAAAGTGCTGGAGCAAACCGGTGCTTCCCATAGCCCTACCTTTACAATAGAACTGCACGTCGCCGGCCTCAAACCGCTAAAAGCCAAAGGCAGCTCCAAGAAAGAGGCGCAACTGTTGGCTGCAGCTAAAATGCTGGCTAAAGTGAATAAATCCAAAGCCGATAGTTAATAGCTTGGTATAACTTGAAATGCGGAAAAGTTTTACTATATATATTCATAAATATATTAAGTGGATATAAACATGCCCCAGGAAGTAAGAAAATTTGATGCCGAGATCGGCAAAGTTCTCCAGCTCATGATCAACTCGATCTATACCAACAAGGATATTTTCCTGCGCGAACTGATATCAAATGCTTCGGATGCCTGCGATAAGCTCAGGTACGAATCGCTGCATAATGCCAAACTGCAAAATGAAGAAGAGCCTAAAATTAAGATTATCGTAGATGCGAAGGAAGGGACTGTAACCGTCAAAGATAATGGCATCGGTATGAACCATGACGATCTCATCAACAATCTTGGTGTGATCGCAAGCTCGGGTACGCAGAAGTTCCTGGAAAGCCTGGCTACAACCAAAGAGAACGTCAATCTCATCGGGCAGTTTGGGGTAGGCTTCTATTCGGCATTTATGGTTGCGGATAACGTCACAGTGCTTTCCCGCAAGGCCGGCGAAAAGAAGGCCTATAAATGGTTCTCGGATGGGAAGGGTGAATACACCATAGAAGATTACAAAGAGAAAATTGAAACCGGAACTTCTATTACCATCAAACTTAAAAGCGAAGATGTGGAGTATCTGGATAAATTCCGACTGCGCCACATTATCTCTACCTATTCCGACCATATCTCTTTCCCGATTGAATTCACCGATGAAGATGGTAAATCGGAAGTGGTGAACACTGCGTCAGCCATGTGGATGCGCCCTAAAAGCGAAATTACCGACGAACAATACACTGAATTTTATCACCATATAGCCCATGCGCCGGATTCCCCCTGGATGAAGTTGCATACCAAAGCTGAAGGCAACATTGAATACACCAGCCTATTGTATATACCATCATCTAAACCTTTTGATTTATTCCACCCTGATCGCAAATGCCGGGTGAAGCTTTATGTGAAGCGCATATTCATCACTGAGGAAGCTAAGATTATCCCTGCATACCTCAGGTTTATGCGAGGGGTCATCGACTCTGAAGATTTACCGCTCAACATCAGTCGTGAAACTTTGCAACACAATGTTGTCGTTGATAAAATTCGCAAATCCATTGTCAAAAAGATCCTGTCAGAACTTAAAACCCGCGCGCAAGACGACAGCAAAGACTATCAAAAATTCTGGGATAATTTTGGTGAAGTGATGAAGGAAGGTTTGTGTGAATCCGCGCTGGAAGAAAAGGAGCAGCTGCTTGAAGTCTGCCGCTTCCATAGCACTAAGTCTGGCGGTGATTTGATCAGCATTGATGACTATATCGCGCGTATGGTGGAAGGGCAGGAGCAGATTTTCTTTATTACCGGAGATAATCTTAAAGCGCTCAGCCATCACCCGCAGCTTGAAGGTTTTATCAAGCGCGATATCGAAGTGCTACTGCTTTCCGATCATGTCGATGACTTCTGGGTCAATGTCATAAACAGATATAAAAACAAAGAGATGCGCTCGGTGAATGCGAGTGATATCGATCTCGACACGATTAAGAAGCTGGAGGAGCCGGCCAAAAATGATAATCAGGCTAAGGTGGATGATAAGGAGCTCGTCACGTATATAAAGAAAGTTCTGGATAACCGGGTTCGTGAAGTGCGCGTTTCCCATAAGCTCGTTGAAAGTCCATCATGCCTGGCAGTGCCGCTTGGTGGGATGAGTGCGCGTATGGAGCGCTACCTTATCGATCAGAAGCAATTGAAATCCAGTACCGCTAAAGTTTTGGAAATAAATCCCCAGCATCCAATTCTGGTTAAAATTGCTGGAGACTTAAGCGCTAATAAAGAAGGTACTGAAACTGAAGACCTGGCTAACCTGATCTTTGATCAGGCCTGCATTTTGGAAGGCGAGCCGGTGAATGACCCCAATGCTTTCATGCGCCGGATAAATAACTTTATTGTGAGGGTGGTTGCCTAAAATACATGCGCTTATATGATATACAGGAACCGGGTGAAAGCGACAAAACTGAAGGTATTGGTTCTGTAAGTCGTGATATTGTAGTTGGCATCGATCTGGGAACAACTAACTCCCTCATAGGGTATGCGCAAAATGGGCAGGTGACTATTATCCCCGACCAGTTTAGCGGTAAACCCTATACCCCATCCGTGGTTGCTTATGAACGCGATAAAGTGCTGGTAGGTGAGCAGGCGTTGGCTAGTGGCTTCGAGCCTATCAATTCGATAAAGCGGTTGATGGGGAAGGTGAGTGATGATGTGCTGGCCAACTTAACTTATAAAGTTGATGCGGTTGTTGCAGGAATGCCGAGGATTATTACTGAAGGCAGAAAAGTCACACCGATTGAAGTCTCGGCTGAGATTTTGAAATACCTAAAGCAACGGGCTGAAAGCCATCTCAATCAGGCGGTAACAAAAGCGGTGATCACCGTGCCGGCATACTTTGATGAAAGTGCACGCCATGCGACTCGTGATGCAGCGAGACTTGCAGGGATTGAAGTGCTGAGGCTGATCAGTGAACCGACTGCAGCCGCGATTGCTTATGGTTTCGATAGGCAACCTGAGGGCATTTATGCAGTATATGACTTTGGTGGAGGTACTTTTGACATCTCAATCCTTTCAATGCAAAAAGGCGTGTTTCAGGTTTTGGCTACCGGAGGCAACGCGCTTTTGGGCGGTGACGATATTGACAGGCTGCTCAGCCAGTCTTTGTTTGCTGGTCAAGCTATAGAACTTAAGAAGTTATTGCAGCTCAGGAGCCTAAAGGAGCTTCTAAGCAGGGAAGATTCGGTAGTGAGCAATGGTGTAACCGTTACCCGGCGGGATCTTGATAAGTTAGCTCAACCGCTGATAAATGAAACTCTAAAGGTTTTTAAGCGTGCAGTAAAAGATGCGGATATTGATATTGCGAGCATTAAGGAAGTGATTCTTGTTGGGGGCGCGACCCAAATGCCTTTAATTCATAAAGAAGTTACTGTGCTGACTGGAAAGCCGCCGCTAGCAGACATTAACCCAGAAGAAATAGTAGCGATAGGTGCGGCTCTACAGGCTGAAGCTTTGGTATCAGGCAGTAATAACCTTTTGATAGATGTGATCCCGCTTTCTCTTGGTATTGAAGTTGGGGATGGGATTGTTGAGTGTATTATTCCGCGTAACTCATCTATTCCCACAGCTCGCTCCCAGAAATTTGCTACGCAAAAGCCAAACCAGACTGGAATTGTTATCCACGTAGTCCAGGGCGAAGGCGCAAAAGTCAGGGATTGCAGGTCACTAGCCCGCTTTGAGCTTAAAGGAATCCCGCCGCTGCCTGCTGGACAGGCCAAAGTTGAAGTGAGGTTCCAAATCGATGCCGATGGATTGTTGCTGGTAAGCGCTCAGGAACTGACAACCGGGCTCATGCAGGACATTATGGTGAAACCTTCCTATGGCTTAACCGAGTCTGAAATTCTTGAATTATTAAGATAATCTGGGTAATTATTAACTTTTCATTAGTATTTGTATGAAATACTAAAAGAATGTATTGGAAAGCGCTTATATGGAGGTATCTATGGCTATACAATTAAGTGGGCAGGATAAAAGCAAACGCTCAGGTGAAAAAAAACAGCATGTAGTTGAAGGGGCTCCGCACCTGCATAAAGAAAATTCCAAAAACTCCGCTAAAAAATTTAATGCCAATGTAGAAAATCATGGCATTGAGAACATTAAGGCTATGCAAAGACGCGGCCGAAGATAAGCTGAAGTTGTGGGCTTAGTTCTACAAAAAACTAATAAGCTATTTACTCGCGGTGTTTAAATCTATACACTATAGATAAATAACTATGAGATAGGCAGATGTTGGCTGAATCACTACAAATCAGTGGCAGCCGTGTTTTTGGTGAGTCGGTGAAAGGATTGAAATGGAAACTTGAAGAAGTCGACCAAAGACTCGTTACCACACTAGTACAAAAATTAGATATACCTGATATTCTTGCCGCAATACTTTGTCATCGTGGCGTGAAATCGGTTGAAGAAGCTAACCTGTTTCTTAACCCCAAAATCAAAGATGTATTGCCCGATCCTTTCCTGCTTAAAGACATGTCAAAGGCTGCGGATCGGTTAGCTCAAGCGGTTATAAATCGGGAGAAAATCGCCATATTTGGAGATTATGATGTTGATGGTGCTACGTCGACAGCTTTGCTCAGGCGCTTTTTCCTTAGTCTGGGCGTTGATGTTTGCGTATATATTCCCAATCGCATTATCGAAGGATATGGTCCAAATATTGAAGCGTTAAAAAAGCTAAAGGATGAAGGTAATTCAATCGTAGTGACCGTTGATTGCGGCATAGTTTCATTTGAACCAGTTAAACAGGCTACTGAATATGGGCTGGATATCATCATCCTAGATCACCATTTGAGCAACAATACTCTACCGGAAGCCTATGCGGTGGTAAACCCGAATCGTTTCGACGAAGATTTTCCTAATAAATCACTGGCTGCAGTAGGCATCGCATTCCTTGCAGCCGTGGCTATACGAGCCAAGCTACGCAACTTGAACTGGTTTAAAGAGGGGCAGGAGATAGATTTACTCCAGTATCTGGATTTGGTCGCGCTTGGCACGGTTTGTGACGTAATGAGTCTAACCGGACTTAATCGCGCCTTTGTTTGCCAGGGATTAAAGCTGATCGGTAAGCGTAAAAACCTAGGGATAGCAGCTTTGGCGAATATATCTAGACTGGAAGCAACGCCGCAAAGCTATCATTTGGGCTTTGTCCTCGGCCCAAGGATTAATGCTGGAGGTAGAGTTGGTGAAGGGGTTTTAGGTTCCGATCTGCTTACAACTGAAGACCCTGTGCTTGCCCATCAAATTTCTCTGCGGCTCGATCAATTAAATAACGAGAGGCGGGCTATTGAATCGGTAATACTCGAAGAGGCCATTGCCGATATTGAAAAAAATAAACTTCACCACAAGCCTATTCTCATTGTCAAAGGGAATAACTGGCATCAGGGAATACTCGGCATTCTGGCTAGCAGGCTAAAGGAGCGTTACAACCGGCCGGCTGCAGTCATCTCTATCGTTGACAATATCGGTAAGGGGTCTGCCCGGTCAATCGATGGTATCGACCTTGGAACGATGCTTGCACGAGCTAAAGAAGCCGGCATATTGCTTCAGGGAGGCGGGCACGCTATGGCAGGTGGCTTTACTGTGGCAGTTGATAAAATCGATGCTTTTAGCGAATATGCAATCAATACTCTTAATGGGGCTGATCATTTGTTTGAGAAAGCGAAAGAGTATTCAATAGATGCGCTCTTAACTGTTGGAGCAGCTACGGGTAAACTGGTAAAAGTCATAAATCGTGCTGCACCCTTTGGAAGTGGGAATTTACAGCCGCGCTTTGCATTGTGTGATGTAATTATATTGAATGTTCGCTTAGTAGGGGCAGCGCACATGATGGTAATAGTAGCTGATTCTAAATCGGATAATGAAATCCGAACAACACTTAAATGCATGCTCTTTAAAGCAAAGGACTCGGAATTAGGGCAATCAATTGGAGGATCTGTGGGTAAAAGAGTGAATCTATTTGGAACATTGCAGGCGAACTTTAATGATGATCGCCGGGCAGATTTTATTATTGAAGATTTGAGCTTTGTAAACTGATGTTTGAGAATTATAAAACAAAATTGCGGGCGAGTGCTTTAGGAGTTTATACAAAGCATGCGCCTTCGTGGTATAGCCAGCAAAACACAAATGTTAAAATTATCATTGCGATAGTTGTTATTGCCTCCTTATGGATGGCCACTGGTATTTTTGCCAGGCATCACAAAACAGCTGGGTCGCAAACGCAAGCATTAAAAGTTAAGGTGTTGGAATCCTTTGCTCAGCCGCATCAGGTAACGCTCAGTTTTAATGGAGCGACTTACCCCATAAGAAATGTGACGATCAAAACCGAGGCTGATGGGCTGATATCAGAAGTCATAGCTAAAGACGGCCAGTTTCTTAAAGCGGGCGATCCTATTTTGATGATCGATGAAAAATCTCTGCGCGATTGCGTGGCGCAGGCCAAAGCATTGTTGGACAGGCAAAAGGTTAATTTTGCTTCGGCTCGGGCATTATATAATAAGCAGTTAAGTTCAGCCAGTGCATTTTTAGATTCCAAGTCGCAATTGGAAGCTGCAGAAGCCGGGTATACAAAAGCGATTGATGACCTGCGTAAAACCAGAATAGTAGCTCCATTTGATGGGTATGTTGATAAGTTGCAGGTTAATAAGGGTGATTTTGTGTCTCCGCTATTTGCGGATAAAATTGCTCTGTTTTACGATCTATCCAGACTCAAAGTAGTTATACAGATTCCCCAAAAAGATATCGCGCTTGTACGCCAAAGCACCTCTGCCGTTTTACTCCACAGAGATAAAGCAGTAAATTGCAATATTGATTTCATAAGCAAATCCGCAGATCCAAATACAAGGTCATTTAGACTGGAAGCTGATTGCGACAACAAAGACAACAGAATTTTAGCTGAAGAAACAGCAAAGATCAATATCATGCTGCCTGATAAGCATCAGCTGCATTATGTGGCCAAATCTACCCTTAACCTCGAAATGAATGGGGAAATGGTGATTAAAACCGTTGAGGATAAGACTAAAGTCAAAGTCAACACGGTGAGTATTGTGGATGAGGATGACGGAGGATTCTGGGTTTCAGGCTTGCCTGAATCAGCTGAGATTATCACCTTGGGCCATCAGTATGTTCAGGCAGATGAGAAAGTAGAAGTTGAACCAGCTACTTAATGTTAGTTGTGCTTAGCTCTAGAGTTTAGCAAAATTTATAATTGCCTGATAATCGCCCCTATCAGCTTCACGAAATGCTGCTATATAACGCTTGCGGGTTTCACCTGATTTGACCATATCAGAACTCCTGCCCCAGGTTAGCCTTTTACCGCCATATTTAGCTATTATGACATCAGCAAGTAAACGAGCATGACTGCCATTTCCATTGGGAAAAAGATGGATCTTGACCAGCCGATGGTGAAAAATAATTGCCAGGTCAGTTATGCTATAAGTTTTGTTATCCAGCCAGAAAGCAACGTCACCCAGCAGTTTATGTAATTCAGTAGGTATTTGGTAATAATCCACCCCTATATTTTTGTTGGACTTACGGTATTTACCTGCCCATTTCCAAACATGACCATACATTCGTTTATGGAGTTCCAATATAAACCCAGCCGAAAATATGTCGTGTTTTGCAATAACAGCTTTATGCATTATCCATTGCCTAGCTTCAAGTATGTTTTCTTGCTCGAACTGATCTAAATCCTTTCTGGTTATAATACTTGGAATAAGATCTTGCTTTTCTTCTTCATCAAGTGGGGTTTGGCCTGAAATAAAGCGATATTCTACCATTTTAATCCCACAACTTTGATTCAGGATTCTCTGCCAATTCTTCAGCTACTTGCTTGGTTTTTTCTTCTTTATTTCCTACTGCTTGCCCTTCAAGCATCATCGTATGATCAACTGGTTCGACAAGCTCTTGTGCTTTTTTAAACGCCTGCCTTTGCACAATGTCTTTTAACTTGCCTTTTTGTGGAATCAAAGCATAAACCAATTGACAATCCATAGCCTCAGCGGCTTTACGAAGTGAGTTCAAGGTAATTGTATCACTCACTTCTCTGGATTCTAGCCGCGAAGCGGCTTGCTGAGATATGCCGATACGCTTTGCTAACTGTTGTACACTCATGCCCAGACTTTTGCGTATAGCGACAATCCAGCCTTCAGACGGACGATTGCAAACATTTACAGAGCTTAGGTTAGCATCCATAATCTGTAATTGCATTTGTTTGAATTTATCCATTATACTACAACTTATAGGTTGTTACATATGATAAAGTTAACACCTTATAAGGTGTAAGTAAAGAAGGAATTAACAACCTATAAGTTGTAAATAAGCATAAGTAATATAAATAAAAATCTAGTGTATAGCCGCGAAGCGTTTCTCTAAGCTAATTTTAAGCGTTATAAAGAATGATGTATGTATTTTTAAACAGCTTCAACAGATAGAATTTCAGGGATATAGTGCTTTAGCATATTTTCAATTCCGCTTTTAAGAGTAATCGTGGAGCTTGGGCAACCTGAACAAGCACCATGCATTTCCAGATAGACAATTCCATCTCGGAAGTCCTTAAAGATAATGTCGCCGCCGTCCTGGGCAACAGCTGGCCTTACCCGGGTTTCGATTAAATCTATGATCTGGTTGGTGATATCATCGCCGCCTTTTGGTGCAGTGGTTTCAGCAGGCATATCATGCAGCACAGGCATTCCGGAGAGGAAATGATCCATAATAGCTGCTAGCACCTGAGGTTTTAAGTATTCCCAATCATCATTCTCTGCTTTAGTCACAGTGATAAAATCGCTGCCTAAAAACACGCCTTTTACACCCTTCACTTTAAAAATAATCTGCGCGAGTGGTGAAGGAGCCAAACTGTCTCCCTCAATAAAATTCTTGGTACCAGAGTCGAGCACCGGAATTCCTGGCGAAAACTTTAGGGTTTGAGGGTTGGGGGTGTCTTGGGTCTGGATAAACATTTTATGATTTCCTTTTACTTGTTTCGATTGGTACTCTAACGCCTACGAAGGCTTTCTTTCTTTCTTTGGTAGGATAAAGCAATACAGGCTCTCCCTGGACTTTATTAGATTTCTCTACCTGAGTTTCCATGCCGCGATTGTTAAGGTTTGAAGAACCTCCATTCTTATCGCCGGTCACGTGCAGTCCAAGGTCTTCTTTTTTACGAGCTCGGCGAGACATATCGAGTTTCTTTAGTTTCTCATCGAGTGATTTGGATAGGTCTTTTTTTTTCGGGGCAGGCTGAGCTAATTTCTTTTCGCTTGTGGCAGGTTTGGCTTCATCGGCTGGGGTCTCTATGGTGTCATTATTTGCGTAAAGAGTAAAAACATCAGTCTTTCGTGCACAAGCTTGATGATCGTAAGTTAGAGCTGATGGATCGCAATTGACATTAGCAAATGCGCATGAGCTATATAGCGCCAATATCGAAGCGCTAATTGAAAGAGTAATTAGTTTCCTTATTTTCATTTTTGCCTCCTCTAAAAAATTCCGGTCTGACTAATACGGAATAAGACTTGCCAACGTGCGCAACTTTCCAGTCTTTGAAATAAAGAGCGACGTCAAATCTTGCCAAAGTACTTTTAGGCAACAGTACACCGTCTATTTTATACAATTCAAAGGCTTTTGTCCAGTCTGGATTTGCATTATTAAATGCAATCACATGCCTAAGAATATCTTCAGGATAAGCTGTGCCTGCGCGTCCATCGATAAATAACTTTATTGCATCACCGGCATAAAATACAAGGTAGCCGCCTGAATTATAATCATTATAAAAATTTAGGCCAGGGTAGTTTTCTTTAATAAAGAGAATTTCCTCTTTAGGAACCGAATCGGAAGGGGTGATCCTTAAAACGTTCTGGATGTAAATCCTGTATTCGGTCAGGCTTATGAAACACAAAATTACCAACAGCCCTTTATAAATAGCTGGCATGCTAGGCATTCGCCTGTAACCAGTCATTAAATCGCTCATCCACTGAGTCATCATAGGCATGCCAACTATGACAGCTAGGATCATAGATCGGGTTGAGATAAGTCCCAGGAAGAGCCAAAAGTAAAATAGCAGCTTTTCAGCTTTGGATACATGAAGGGTCTTTATATTAGTAATCGTTATTAAGATAATAACAAATAGAGTGGGGCCATATGTTGAGCCAAATGTAAAGGGTTGCCATTCCGCTATGCTGCTGGTGATTATGCTGTGCAGGGTTCTTAGGATCCCTGGAAAGATATAGATCCCGATCGGATTAATCAGTGTGATAATGGCTCCTAACACTCCGGCTATCACTAAATTTCGGCAATAAGCATAATTTTTATTCACCAATTCCTGGAATGCGAAAGCTCCAACTATGGTAAAGCCTGTAATGAATCCGCCATGCATATTGACCCAAACCAAGACCATGAGAGGAAACTGCCAAATTAACCTTCTTCCCCTGTCCTGTGCAGAGTTCTTCACGCAGTAGAGGCATAATATAGTTAAGAAAAAAGTGAGGATATGAGGTCGAAAATACATAGTTTCCCATAAGCATGCACCCGCCACGATTAGGGCAAAAAGCTTGGCTTCTTGCCTTGCTTTTAATGGGGCTAAGAGCGCGCGGTAAGCGAAAGTTAAGGTAGCTGCGTACAATGAATGGTTGATGATTACCAATCCACTCATGTCAAACTTTTCGTAGAGAAGGTAGCAAACGACATCCCAAAGCCAGGAAATGTTATACCAGCGTTGCTGGGATGTAAAAGACCAGGGGTCAGAATAGGGAACTTCATGATGGCTGAGTATGTATTCGCCGGCTTTTAAATGCCAGCCCACATCGGGATCAGATAACAAAGGATGCGCGATTATTGTAGCAAACGTAAAATAAGCTATAAATATGAAGAACTCATGGGAGTATAAAATCGCTCTAAGTTTTGGTATTAAGTTAGTCATGAGTCATTTCATTGAAGTGTTCATATATTGGCAGATAAACTGTGAAAGTACTGCCCTCTTTAGCTTTGCTTTTGATATCGAGAAAACCATTATGTCTGATTAAAATCTGCTTCACAATAGAAAGCCCCAGCCCTGTACCGCCAATCTTCTTAGAGCGTGATTTATCGACTCGGAAAAATCTTTCTGTTAGCCGCTCAATGTCTTCTTGTTCAATACCTTCTCCAAAATCTTGAAAAGAGATCATGAGCATTCGATGAAACTCTTCGATTCCTGAAGCTGCATGTTCCGGAACTTCGGTTTCAGAAGCTTCAATAATTATATCAGTATTAGCTTTGCCATATTTGATAGCATTGGTTATTAAATTATAAAATACTTGTACCAACTGGTTACGGTCACCAATTATAGGTTTTAAGTTATCAGATAAATCAACTTTTAGCGTTATATTATTCTGGCTTAACTCCCACTCCAGTTGCTTGGTGACAAATGCCATAAGCTCTTTTATATCTATCAAATCAGAAGGAGGAACGGTTAGCTGCTTTTCGACTGAAGCCAGGTTAAGCAAATCATTAATAAGCTGCTTCATTCTCGATGCCTGAGCGGAGATCATAGGCATAAAATGATCAAAAGCCTCCTTGTCATCGTATCCTGCATTCATCAATGTTTCCGAGATTCCAATAATGCTAGTGATGGGAGTCCTTATCTCATGGCTTGCGTTGGCTACGAAATCGGAAAAGGTTGTTTCAGCACGCTTTGCTTCGGTGATATCATCAAAGACAAGGAGAACATTTTGTAAAATGTCATATGGGTTGACGCCAAAAGTTTCAATCCTAACTCGGTAAAACCTATGCATAACATCGTTAACAGTAATTTCTATCTGTTTGCCAATTTTGTCATGCATCACAAGCCTAATCGCGCCGATCAGGTTTTTATCTTTCAAAAGGTAATCCAAATCTTGGCCAATTACGGCAGCGCCCAAAGCGTTATGCGCGGCATCGTTGGCACTAGTAATCACAAGGTTGTTATTAAGCGTCAGAAGAATATTGGGGATAGTGTTAAACAGAACTTTGCTTTCAAGCACTTTTTTGCTGAGTTCTTCATTAGTCTCTTCCCATGATTTTTTCAGCAGCCTCAATACTTCTGGCATCTGCGATGCTGCAGCAAAAGAGGTGAATATAGGCATTTTAACTTCACGACGGTAGAGCAGGTTTTTAAAATATCGTGTGAGCTCCATTATATCTCGCACAAATGGATAAATGGCTGCGAAAATCAGTATAAGTAGAATAAAAGCCGCGCAGGCATAATATAGCGGCTCAGTGTCCGGATGGGTATAGAGCA
The DNA here is from genome assembly GCA_013288625.1 of Alphaproteobacteria bacterium. GTDB lineage: Bacteria > Pseudomonadota > Alphaproteobacteria > Rickettsiales > Midichloriaceae > JABDBN01. The sequence continues at coordinate 17,913 of JABDBN010000016.1, forward strand.
GATATGAAATCAATAAAAAAGGTATTGCAGCCAGATAGATGCTGATTCTCAGTGCTTCTTTAAGTGCGCTTTGTCCAATCTTTAAATTAATTATTGGTTTATTCTTCATTCGCTAATTTAAAAAGTTGGTAATTTTTTCTGTTGATGGGAATACTACACATAAATAGAGCGTAAATGCAAGTGCTGGTCCAAATGGGAACTGCTCACCTCTTTTCAAATAGCGCCAAAAAATGGCAATAACTAATCCAATCAAGCCGCTCAGTAAAAAGAAGGCGGATAGCGCAGTAATGTTAAGGTATAGCCCTGATACGGCAAAGAACTTTACATCTCCTAAGCCCAGCCCATCTTTCTTCATAAAAAATAAGAAGGCATACTTAAGTGCAAGCGCTATAAGAAGTAAGCCCAAAGGTTTGAGAATCACTATCATCAGTGGATTTTTACTATAGTAAGCATAAATTACTCCAATAATGGCGAGTACCAGTTGGATTTCATCAGGGATTATCATATGTTCAAAATCTATGACTATCATGGTGATTAAGGCTACAGTCATGATCATTAGTAAAATCAACATAAATTTATCCTGCCAATAGCCCCCAAGTCCTGCAAACGCACATGCAGTAAGCAATTCCGTCAAGGGGTATCTAGGGGAAATCCCTGCTTTGCAATATCTGCATCTTCCTGCAAGGAAAATATAGGAGAACAATGGTACTAGGTCTAAGGTGCTGAGTGAATGTTTACATTTTATGCATTTGGAATGGCCACCATAACCTCCCCCATTTACCATGCGATAGCTTAGCATTGTTATGAAGCTGCCAAATATTAATCCTAGCGCTGCAAGAAAAAGATAGTGTAGCATGTGAACTGAAGTCTTGTTAAATGTGCAAAATAACCGTAACTTAAATTTATATGAATTAAAAGAAAAAATCATGAGACAGTACCAGCAAGGATTTTCATTAATCGAGCTAGCAATAGTATTGGTGATTTCAGCAGTGATGTTTGGCATAACTATCACATCGCTTAATTCTCAATATGAGATTAGCGCTTATAAGGTAACCCAAACAAAGTTGGATCTTGTTAAAAAGGCAATGGCTAATTATCTCTTTAAGTTTGGTAGGTTGCCATGTCCTGCTGATCCAACTGCGGCTCAAGGCTCAACGGCATATGCCAATGAAGTTGCTAGTTGCTTTTCGAATGTTGCTGCTTGTTCGACGGGGATTAACTGTGGTACGAATGTGGTAACTGGTGCGGTGCCAACAGCAACACTGGGGCTTGGTATGTTGGGGGGAATAGATGCCTGGGAAAATAAAATTATCTATGCGATTGACCCCAGGTTTACTCAGGCTAACAGCAATAAATGCCAGGTGCAGGGCAAACTGCTGATAAGTGATGATAATGGAAATCTGCTAAATGCCAGCGGTACTGCTACCTACGTTCTGGTGAGTGCTGGTAAAAATAAAGGCGGAGCCTATAATGATCAAGGATTGCTAAGTGTGGCATGCAAGGCTGGAACTAAAGAAGCTGAGAATTGTAATTTAGATGCAACTTTTATTGATGGGTCATTCAATGATACGTCTGGAGCAACAAGTTACTTTGATGACGTCATCTCCTGGGATATAAATCACAACATGCAGCAGTGTCCTGCTGGAGTGGTAGGTTGCAATATTTGGTTTGATGCAGCTGACCCTTGTTCGGTGACTTATAATTCAAGTAATGTGGTATCAGCATGGCAGGATAAAAGTTCCAGCAATTTCTCGGCTGCGTCTGGTGCGGCAAGCCCGACCTATGTCTCCACCACTTCGAATCTTACAAATGGGAACCAGTATCTGTTATTTTCCTCAGGAAGCAATACTCTGATGAGTGTTTCTAATCTTTCAGCCACGACTGCATTTCCAATTACTGATTTTACTGAAGTTGTAGTTTTTCTACCCACATCTGTTCGGGCAGCAGCAATTATAAATGCAGCTGATAGTGCTGCGTATAATACCACCAATGCCGACCGGCTTATAGGAACCAATGCGACTGGTATGACCATCTATAAGATGGCATTAGGCACGATCTCGGATGTTACCGCTGCCAGTCTTACCGCGCCTACAATTGCGACAGCTACCATAAGCAGTTCAGTTGGGCAGAAGCTTTTTGTCAATGGGGCACAGGTTGCGACTTCAGCAGTTACCACCTCTACTTTTGTTTCGCCTTCAAACTTTAATATCGGAGGTAATGCCAGTGTGGCCGCGTTCGATGGCAGAATATTAGAAATTGTCACTTATACCAGGGTGCTGTCTGACCTTGAGCGCCAGCAACTGGAATCATATCTCGCCACCAAATGGGGTGTAGTCTACTAACGATGTGGTTTTTGTGGAGTCTCAGCTTTTACTCTGTCCGCAAAGCTAGAAGACTCTGAGTTATGTCGCTCAAGCATTGTAGGCGTAACGTGCATTTTCACTAGCTTGGGTGCGTGATGTTCTATTATGTCTTTAATTAACTGTGTATCTTCAATTTTTAATTTGATACCACCGGTAAATAAAACTTTTCCTGCTATGGTGAGATCAGTAGCTTTAAGCCGTACTTTTTCAGAAATAGTATCTATTATACTATTACTCTCTATACTGCCATCTAACAATTTCTTAAAATCTATATTTGAGCCTTCAAAGTCTTCATATAATTTAGTCTGCAATTTGAGAACTTCGTCCTGCCTTCCTTTACCGTCGCCAAAAAGGTTATCTGAGATCTTACTTGCCAGGCGTGTACATTGAGTTCGCCTAACAAATGCATCGACATTTAGTCTTCCATTTTCAAAGCTATTTAAATAGTCACCAATAATAACGCTGCTTGCAGTTCCTAAACCTTTAGATTGGGCAGCATTAGCACCTCTTCCTATTGGATGTAACACTGCTGACGCCGGGGTGGACTGCAATGCTAATCTAACTTCAGTCTCTTGTTCTGCTCCCAAGCCACTCAGATCAGCACTTAAAAGTGCTGCAAAAGAATGATGGGGCAAAATTACCTTCATCTGACTTCCATCTGCCCTATGACTCCTTGAGAGTTTGTCAAACCCCATAATTATTGCGGTTCCTAAAGGACAGTCGGCAGAAAAAACACAATTACTTATATCGGCTTCTTCCATAGAATAAACATTTTGAAAGTCTGTTTTGATAAAGTTAACGCCAGTTAAATCAGCTCCATCTAAATTCCCTGTGATTTTTACACCGGGGATTATTACCGGCTCAATATTACTCCTCTTTGCTGCAGCTATAAGGCTTTTAAAACTCTCAGCATCAATGGTCGCGCCTGACAGTGTTGCCAGCGATTCAGCTGTAATTGTTGCCCCTTCGAAGCTGCACTTTTTAATTGTCGCCCCGGCAAAGTTCGAATGTACTGCTGAATTATCAAAAGAAGTATTGGTGATTACAGCATTCTTGAAATTGCAACCTACCTTGCTGTACATCATAGTGAAATTATCTATAGTTAATCCTGCAAATGAAAGCCCTATCAAATCACAGCGTTCTAATGACCTAAGTGCAGTCAGCTCAAGAAATGTGCTTTTTACATCTGGGATCAACTTGAGATCTTCTCTATGCTTCTCGATTAAATATTTTAGACGGTCATGTAAACTGTTACTTCCGTATGTCTCTGTCGTACTTAATACGCTTTGAAGTAGTTGGGTTTTGGTGTTATTCACTTCGGTATTAATATCTTTTAAACCTCTTGCGACTTGCCCCAAAGCTCTTACCTCGCTGCTTGCTGCAAGACTTATGCCAGATGTAACCTTTTGCCACAAGCTGAGATTTTGTAACACAAGTTTCTTTGCTTCGGCATCCTTATTATCGACGCTGGATAAAGATAGGGCCGTGCCAAGTTTTTGACCCTCTACAATCGCTTGGAGTGTCCCTGGTCTTGCTTTTACAGCCTCTATAAGAGAGCTAATCAATTCATCAAAAGCGACCCCTGATAAAGCAAACTTTGTTCGGTTTTTTATCATGAAAGGACTAGTGGCTAACTGGGTATACAACACCTCTTTTAAGCGAGTTGTATCCTTGAGAAGCTCAATAATAGCAAGCATGTTGTCTTTTTGTTCTTTGGTGGCATTAGGTTGTGAACCCTCATCAATCATCTGTAACACTTGGTTGAGAAATGCGGATACCATATCTCCTTCACCAACCCCTTCTTCTGCTCTGCTTAGAATTTCAAAAACTACTCTGCCTGTACTAGCTAGCTTTTCAACTGGTGCTAACGCAGCGCTTATAGATTCGCTATATTCAGCTAATGCAGGAGTGAATTTTCCTGGATTCTCGAATATAAATCTTTTAATGTCCTTTTTTGAATCTCTAATGCTACCCATAAGCTCAGTGATTTCCTTATTTTTCTCATCAATTTGCTGATATAGCGCTGGTGTAGCGCTATTAGGTTGTAATGCCTTCTCTAGTTCTCCCAATGATTTTTGTAGCTCTTTGAGTTTAAGTGTACCCCTGATAATATCGCCAATCTTATTAAAGTATGGTTCATATACTTTATTGTCTGCTAGCGCTTTCAAAGTGCTTGCCTCGCTTAGCAGCTTAATTACGAGGTCGGCAGTTTCTCTGTTTGCCAATTGAAGTATATCACCTGAAGGAGCATATTTCTCAAGGCTTTCCCTATCTTTTCTTAATAAAGAAATGGCTTCCTTTGGGTTTGGGTAGTTTGCAATTGTAATTACGTCTTTAAAAAAATCTGGATTGCTAATTATACGCCCAAGGAGTGGTGCTTCCACGTCTTTGATAGTGAGTTTGTATGTTCTCAGTTGCTCTATAAAATCTAGAAAGCCGGGCATTTTTACTAAATCGATTATCAAATCAGGATAGGCTTTTAGTGCCTTGAAAAGTTTGGGTAGATTTGCCGCCCTCCTTGGGCTGAACGCTGCCTCAACAGCCGTTAAAGCAACATTAGACATGCTTACTTTCAGTCCACCTTCGGAAAAAGCACTAGAATAGACGCCAGCAAGCATAGATAATATGAACCCTCTTCTTTTGGGGCCATCGTTTCCTATGTCTCCAAAGAAGAACTCGATTGCTTCAAAAGCCTCGTCTCGGCCCAGCGTTTCTGGCATAAGTACCATATTTATATTATTATCCAATAATATTCTTAAATAATTAATATAAAGTTAATAATATTATAAAAAGATGGAAAAGGCGCGAGGGCGTGGCCTTTTAGACAGCTGGTGAGATTTGCAATACCAAGTATCTTTTTTAATTGATACTAGGAGCGCTAGCTATACTACCTATGCTAAAGCTTCGGTAGTCACTCCTAGCTCTAACGAGCTTCCGATCTGCGCTAAAGCTTTGGGTGGCCTGCCGCCCGAAGCTCGAAGAACGTAGGGGGGCGACGTAGCAATAAATAAGGGGCTTGGTATAAGTATATGCTTGCGAAATAGAGATAAAAAGGCTATAACTTTAGATTGCAAATACTAGAGTTTACTGATGTTTTCATACCTTTTAAGAAAGTTTTTTGGCACCTCAAATGAGCGCATTGTCAAGTCGCTGCAGCCAATCATCGATAAAATCAATGGTTTCGAGCCTGAGCTTGAAAAGCTAAGTGATGAGGAGCTGGCTGGTAAAACCGCTGAATTCAAGCAAAGGCTTGCTGCTGGGGCAACTCTGGATTCTCTTTTGCCTGAAGCGTTTGCGGTTGTACGCGAGGCTTCTAAACGCACGCTTAAGATGCGGCATTTTGACGTACAGCTGGTAGGCGGTATTATAATGCATCGCGGTATGATAGCTGAGATGAAAACCGGGGAAGGTAAAACTCTGGCTGCAACGCTACCGATTTACCTAAATGCCTTGCTGGGAAAAGGCGCACACGTGATTACTGTTAACGATTACCTGGTAAAACGTGATGCTAAGTGGATGGGGCAAATCTACAATTTCTTAGGCATGTCAGTAGGCTGCGTTACCCATGATGTTCGGGAAGAGGACAAGCAAGCCGCGTATAATGCGGATATTACCTATGGTACTAATAATGAATTTGGCTTTGACTACCTGCGTGATAACCTGAAATACCATACTGAACATATGGTGCAGCGCGAGTTTCACTATGGCATTGTCGATGAAGTCGATAGCATCCTTATAGATGAAGCCCGCACTCCTCTTATAATCTCCGGACCTGCTGAAGATAGCTCGGAGATGTACTTCAAGATTGATAAGATCATTCCGCTGCTTGCTAATGATGATTATGAAGTCGATGAGAAAGCGCGTACCGCATTTATTACCGACAAGGGTAATGAAACCGTCGAGCAGCTTCTGAAGAAAGAAGGAATAATAGCCCCAGATAATGGGCTATTTGATTATGAGAACATGACTGTAGTTCACCATGTCAACCAGGCGCTAAAAGCTCATAAACTCTTTAAGCGCGATGTTGACTACATTATCAAGGAAGGCAAAGTCATGATTATTGATGAGTTTACTGGACGCATTATGGATGGTCGCCGTTATTCTGAAGGATTGCATCAGGCGTTGGAAGCTAAGGAAAAAGTCAATATTCAGAATGAAAACCAGACGCTGGCTTCTGTCACTTTCCAAAATTATTTTCGTATGTATCCAAAGCTTGCAGGGATGACGGGAACAGCTATGACTGAAGCCGATGAATTTGCAGACATCTACAAGCTGGAAGTTGTATCGATCCCAACTAATATTCCGGTTACTCGCAAGGATGAAGATGATGAGATCTATCTTACCGCTGAAGAAAAATATAGTGCTATAGTACAGGAAATTGAAAAATTCCATGAGATAGGACAGCCTGTTCTAGTTGGAACTGTTAGCATAGAGAAATCGGAGTATATTGCCTCACTCCTGAAAAAGCATAAGATTAAACACAATGTTCTCAATGCCCGGTACCATGAGCAGGAAGCTGAGATCATTGCGCAAGCAGGGCGTATTGGCACAGTTACCATCGCAACCAACATGGCTGGCCGAGGTACTGATATTATGCTTGGTGGGAATCCCGATATGCTTCTCAAGCAAAAACTAAAGGATATGCCTGATGCGACCGAACAGCAAAAAGCTAAGATTTTGTCAGATGTTAAAGCTCAGGTAGATGCGGATAAAGCCAGAGTAATCGAACTTGGCGGGTTGTTGATTATAGGTACTGAGAGGCATGAATCCCGGCGCATTGATAATCAGCTGCGTGGGCGTTCAGGCCGTCAGGGAGATCCTGGAAAAACTAAATTCTACCTCTCGATGGAAGATGATCTTATGCGCATTTTTGGTTCTGATAAAATCAAATCGCTGCTTTCACGACTGGGGCTTAAAGAAGGTGAGGCGATTGTCCACCCATGGATTAGCAAATCTCTGGAAAAAGCTCAGCAGAAAGTGGAAGCCCGCAACTATGATATCAGAAAGAGCCTGCTCAAGTTTGATGATGTTATGAATGATCAGCGCAAGGCGATTTATGATCAGCGTAAGTTTATCATGAAAGAGGAGGTGCTTAGACCAACTGTACAGAGTATGGCTGAAGAAGTCAGCTCTGATATAATACAGGCATATATTCCGCTCAATAGCCTTCCCGAAGAATGGGATACTGAGAACTTAAGTAAAGAGTTTTACAGGATTTTTGGCGTTCATATTGACTTCAAGGAATTAGCTGGCCGTGAGGGTATTGCAAATGAAGAGCTTATTGAGACTGCAAATAAAGCAATCAATGAACTATTTGAACACAAGTTCTCCCAATATGGCGAGGAGTTGCTCGAAAAAGCTATTCGCCAGACGCTTTTGTTAACCCTTGACCACCTGTGGAAAGAGCATCTCCATACGCTGGATCATCTTAGAACTGGCATTGGGCTTCGCGCCTATGCACAGAAAGATCCGCTCAATGAGTATAAAATTGAGGCCTTTAATCTTTTTGGAATGCTGCTGGATGATGTGGCAGAGCTGTCTGTGGGACGGATAGCTCATCTTGAAATTACCCGAGAGATTGAAAGTTTGCCGGAAACCAAGCGACCTATGTTTGAAGTTAAGACCGCGCCTACTTCTGCCCTGGTAATGGAAGATGGCACTGCGGCTGTAGCTGGCGGGGTAGTTAGGCCGATGAAAACTCATGTATCAGCTGAGGAAAGGAATGCTGCCGATCCTCAGACCTGGGGCAAGATTGCCCGCAATGAGAATTGCCCTTGTGGGTCAGGCAAAAAATATAAATATTGCCACGGTACTACTTAAAAACCATGACGCTGGAACTACTGTTAGAAAAAGATGCTGACCTTGATTTAGTTGTTCGGGCAATTCTTGCGGGTGAACTGGTTATCGCGCCTACAGATACTATTTATGCGCTGACCGCTAATGCAACCGATGATGATGCGGTTGCTAAGGTTTACTTTGCTAAAAAAAGATCAGGGGATTTGCCATTACCTATACTTGTAAGGGACATTGAGCATGCTGAGCAGTTAGCGGTCTTTAGTGCTAAGGCAAGGCAATTGGCTGAGAAGTTTTGGCCGGGTGCGCTAACATTGATTTTGCCTATAAGACCTAAAACCCCTATATCCAAAATCGCATTACACAGCGAAGGAAGCATCGCACTTCGAGTCCCCAATCATAAGTTATTTCAGCAGCTGCTCCATAAAACTCAAGTGCCACTGGTCGGAACCAGCGCTAATATTTCCGGAAGCGCAACCAGCGACACGCTTTTTGGCATGATTTCGGAGTTTGAACAGCAGGTGCACTATGCGATTGCAAGCAAGCAAGATGGAGCCTTTAATCCAATACCCTCAACTATAGTTGATTGTCGCAGTGATGATTTCAAAATAGTCCGGCAAGGATCAGTCACCATTCCTACTGATTTAATTGAGAGTTAAACAAATCCATAAGTTCTTGGTGGTTGGCCACTTGTATATGGTTAAAACGTGATTTATCTATTTTATTATCTCCATAAAGTATAGGTAGAGAGTTGGTATTGTGTGCGCACTCAATATCGCTAATCGTATCGCCAATAAACCACACGTGTTGACCTAGAGGTATCCCACATGGTTTCATGGCGAGCAAAACAGGTGCCGGGTTGGGCTTATCTTTTTCAGCATCAGCAGCGCCAACAACTGATATGAAATAATGAGCTAAACCCAATTTGTCCAATTCAAGCCGCAAAGTAGGGCTGCGCTTATTGCTGACAATCATCATTGGCAGATTGTTACTTTTGCATAGTTCCAATGTCTCTATGGCACCGGGTAATGGCATTAGTTGGTGATCGGCATATTTTACCAAATAACTGTCATAATATATATCGCGAGCCTCTTCCCACCGATCTCCAAATAACTCGGGAAACCACTCCCTGAGTGACTTGTGAATTTTGATTTTTATATCTTCAAGCGGCCATGGTTCAAAGCCAAAATGTTCAAGGGTATTGTTCATGCACTTCATTATTAGGGGCCAGGTATCGACCAGAGTATTATCCCAATCAAATATCACTGCTTTAGGGGGAGTTAAGTTCATTTTGTTTCCATTTAATATAGTAAAATCAAAAAACAATTATAGCAGAGATGCCTACAAGGGCAACATGGATAAATAGCATCAAAGTGGTTATTATAAGCTACTTATGCATATCGGTGACAACATCTTTCTGCCAGACTAGGCGTAGGGCGTTCATAATTGCAACAACGTCGATTAACTCCTGCATCAGTGCTCCAGCTACCGGAGGGAGCAGGCCTGCTGCAGCAAACATCATGCCGATAATACTAAGCATCATTCCGCCGATTGCACTTTGCAGCGCAATTTTTCTCATATTGCCACTGATGTGTATAAGTTCGTCCACCTTGATAAGGCTGCTTTCGAGAATAACAACACCTGCGGACTCTGAAGCAACTGCAGTATGCTGCCCAAAGGCGATGCCGACTGTAGCAGCTGCAAGCGCAGGAGCATCATTGATGCCGTCACCCATAAAAAGGGTTGGTGACTTTAAAGTTTCTGTGCGTACAATCTCGAGTTTTTGCTCAGGCAATTGTGAAGAGTACGTTTCAGTAATGCCGAGAAGAGATGCCAGGTAACTCACTTCAGACTCACGGTCGCCGGATACCAGCATAACTTTTTTAAAGCTGTGTGATGGAGCCAAATGCCCGATAAAGAACTTGCCTTCTTCGCGAGGCTGATCCCGAAAACGAAAGGTTGCAGCATAGGTATTATTGACCATTACTATGCACTCCAGGCCATCGGCAATAGGGGGGAGATATTTGGAGGCCGAGGGGTCGTTTTTGAGCAAGCTTTTGCGATGCGTGATATGGATGGTATCTTTTGCAACTACTCCTTCTAAGCCTTTTCCCGGGACTTCTGAAACGCGTTCTGCATCTAGTAAGAATAAGCCGGTTTTTTCCGCCTCTTTGATTATGGAAAGCGCGAGAGGATGCTTTGAATAGCGTTCTATGCTCGCAGCCTGTTGCAGAACTTTAGAGGCATTAAACCCCTTCGCAGGTAGAATTTCGGTAACCTCCGGCTGCCCGTAAGTAAGGGTGCCGGTCTTATCAAATATTGCCACTCGGCAGGTGGGCAAACGCTCAAGAACTGTGGGGTCTTTTATGATAATTCCCCGCCGTGCTGAAATAGAAATGGCACTGATAATAGTTATGGGTATTGCAATAAGGAGCGGGCAGGGAGTAGCAACAATAAGCACTGAGAGAAATCTGACAGCTTCTCCGGTGTAAGCCCAGGTGGCCAGTGCGAGCACAAATGAAACCGGGGCAAAAAAGGCGCCAAGCTGATCGGATATGCGCCGCAGTTTTGGTCGCCTTTGCTCAGCTTCTTCCATCACTTTCATGATTCGTGCGTACCTTGAATCTGATGGTAGTTTATCAGCTTGCACTACTAATACAGAATCTCCATTTATGGTGCCTGATAAAACCTGCGAACCCGGGGCTTTTGATATAAGGTAAGGCTCTCCTGTAAGGTATGCCTCATCCATTGAGCTGTGTCCATCGATAACTGTGCCGTCCACTGGGCTGATTTCGTGAGGATAGATAACAATTTGGTCGCCAATTTTAATATCGGTAATCGCAATATCACTCATATAGTCATCGACTTTTTTATGAGCGATAGCTGGCATGCGGTTAGCCAAGGCGAGCAGGACTGAGGAAGCCTTACGCATCGCATAGGATTCAAGAGCTTGTCCGCCGGTGAGCATTAAAATCACCAATGTAGCTGCCAGATATTCACCAAGTATGCATGCAGTGACTACCGATATAGTTGCTAGTACATCAACCCCGAATTCACCCTTAAATATATTAAGAAATATCTGAATGGTTACGGGAATTCCCCCTACAAGAATTGCCGCCCATAATATGCTATTGGCAATTAAAGTTCTGCTAGGCTCAGCTATTGGCATTACTTTGATAAGCAAATGCACTACGATGGCAACGATGCAAGCGATTGCCAGCACCAGATACCACTTAGATATTTCAGGTACTAGGGAATGCGCCGAGGGCTTTGAGTCTTGGGCCAGAAGATTTCACCTAAACAGATTAATGTTGTAGGATACTAACATCTTTATCTTGAGATAACAAATCAAGAATGCTAAGGCAAATGATCATGTGAGAATAAAGACAACTTGCTTTATCGGCATAATATCGGCATAATATAAAACATGTGGATGCCGATAAACTGCCGATAATATGCCGATAAAATTTGAGCCTAAATATACTATTACGTCAGAAATCGCTAAAAACCTTATGCGTATTGAATCCGCTAAGGAAAAAATACTACATTTGCCGTTAACAGCCATGGTGCTGGCGTCTTTGCGTGAAACCGCAAGGCTTTATACAACTCATTACTCTACAATGATTGAGGGTAATGTTCTCTCCGCAGGGCAGGTTGAGCAAGTATTAAAGCATGAAGGGCATTTTCCAGGTCGAGAGCGTGATGAGCGCGAAATAAAAGGCTATTATTCAGCATTAAACCAGGTAGAACAATGGACGGCACAAGGTATTTCTATTACAGAGAAAATGATCCAGACCTTACATGCTTTAGTTATGGAAGAAGGAAGAAAGAAGGTTAAGCCAACTCCTTATCGAGATGGACAGAATGTTATTCGAGACAGTAGAACGCGGGCAATTATCTATATGCCACCAGAGGCAAAAGATGTCCCTGATCTAATGAAATCAATGGTCAACTGGATAGGTCAAAATAGTGACATACCTTGCTCAATAGTAGCAGGTATTGCGCACTATCAATTCGCTACGATTCATCCTTATTATGACGGTAATGGACGTACAGCTCGTTTGCTTACAACATTGATTTTGCATCTGGGAGGTTATGATTTAAAAGGACTTTATTCATTGGAAGAGTACTATGCCCGTAATCTTGATGCCTATTACGAAGCGATTAGTGTTGGTGAATCACATAACTATTATTTTGGGCGAGCCGAAGCAGACATCACTAAATGGATAGAATATTTCATATCTGGTATGGCTATTTCATGTGAAAGTGTCCTTGAGCGGATGCAGGAAGCTGAGTTTAAGGGTGCAGAAGATAAGAGTGATAAGTTAAGAAAACTTGATCCAAGGCAACGCAAGGCGCTTGAGTTGTTTGGGGAATTTGAAACGATTACTGCCAGCCAAATAAGCAGCTTGTTTGGATTTCAACCGCGTACAAGTTCCCAGCTCTGCAGTAAATGGGTTAAAAGTGGATTTTTAGAAGTAGCAGACTTTTC